>NZ_LMQR01000002.1 GCF_001424645.1 Frigoribacterium sp. Leaf415 | reverse complement strand
CACATTCCGAACCCGGAAGCTAAGACTCTCAGCGCCGATGGTACTGCAAGGGGGACCTTGTGGGAGAGTAGGACACCGCCGGACTCCTTTTAGTGCGAACAGCACACGAAACACCAGAAAGGCCCCTTCCTCGGAAGGGGCCTTTCTGCGTTTAACACTGACCCACCCACCAACCCCGGTAAGATCGTCAGCGATGTCAGCTCCCTTCTCCACCGCCACCGGCACCGACGTGCGCGTGCGGTTCTGCCCCTCGCCCACCGGAACGCCGCATGTCGGCCTCATCCGCACCGCCCTCTTCAACTGGGCCTACGCCCGACACACGGGTGGCAAGCTCGTTTTCCGCATCGAAGACACCGATGCGGCCCGAGACAGCGAAGAGAGCTACGAGCAGATCCTCGACGGCCTGCGCTGGCTCAAGATCGATTGGGACGAGGGCGTCGACGCGGGTGGGCCTCATGGCCCCTACCGTCAGTCTCAGCGCCACGACATTTATCGCGGGGTCATCGATCAGCTGCTCGAGCGGGGGCTTCTCTACGAGAGTTTCGCCACGGGTGAGGAGATCGAGGCTCGCAACATCGCCAACGGTCGAGACCCCAAGCAGGGTTACGACAACTTCGAGCGTGAGCTGAGCGACGAGCAACGTGCGGCGTTCCGAGCCGAGGGGCGTCAGCCGGCGCTCCGGTTGCGAGTGCCCGACCGCGACCTCAGCTTCGACGACCTCGTCCGTGGTGAGATCACGTTCCCGGCGGGATCGTTCAGCGACTTCGTCGTCGTCCGACCGAACGGAGTGCCTCTCTACACTTTCGTGAACCCGCTGGACGATGCTCTGATGGGCATCACCCACGTCCTGCGCGGTGAGGACCTCCTCTCGTCCACTCCCCGCCAGATCGCCCTCTACGAGGCGCTGGTCGAGCTCGGCATCACCACGTTCGTCCCTCGGTTCGGCCATCTGCCCTATGTCATGGGTGACGGCAACAAGAAGCTCTCGAAGCGCGATCCCGAGTCCAACCTGTTCCACCACCGAGACCGCGGCTTCATCCCCGAGGGCCTCGTCAACTACCTGGCGCTCCTGGGGTGGTCCTTGACTCACGATCGGGACGTGTTCTCGATCGACGAGATGGTCGCGGCGTTCGACGTCGTCGACGTGAACCCGAACCCCGCGCGGTTCGACGTGAAGAAGGCCGAGTCGATCAACGGCGACCACATCCGACTGCTGTCCGTTGGGGACTTCACCGAGCGACTGCTGCCCTACCTCGACGGGGTCGTCAGCGTTCCGCCGACGGAGGCCGAGCGTGCCGTGCTCGTGCAGGCGGCGCCCCTCGTCCAAGAACGCATGACCCTCCTGTCCGAGGCTCGTGGCATGCTCGGCTTCTTGTTCGTCGCCGACGACGACCTGGTCCACGAGGACGACGCGCTGGCCTCGCTGGGCGAGCGGTCCACCGAGGTGCTGCGCGCCTCCTTGGCTGCCCTCGAGGGCCTGGCCGACTGGACGCACGAGTCGATCCAGGCGGTCCTCAAGGAGGCGCTCGTCGACGGACTCGGCCTCAAGCCCCGCGTGGCCTACGGCCCGTTGCGGGTGGCGCTGTCCGGGCGTCGCGTGAGTCCGCCGTTGTTCGAGTCGATGGAGATCCTCGGCCGCGAGTCGACCCTTGCCCGACTCTCGGCTCTCGCCGACCGCTCATGACCGAGCGCTACGACGTCGCTGTCATCGGGGGCGGCCCCGCAGGGTTGAGCGCCGCGCTCAACCTCGTCCGCGCCCGCCGACGCGTCGTGCTGATCGACAGCAACCGGCCGCGGAACTCCGCCACGCTGCTCTCGCACGGGTACCTCACCCGCGACGGCATCTCGCCGCTCGAGCTCCGCAAGCTCGGACGCGACGAGTTCCTGGGGTACGAGGGGGCCGAACACCGGCAGACCCTGGCGACGAACGTCGTCCCGGTCGACGGCGGGTTCGAGATTTCGTGCGCGTTCCGTGGGCAGGAGTCGTCCGCGCTGGCAGGGACCGTGCTGGTGACGACGGGGCTGAGCGAGACCCTGCCTGAGATCGCCCAACTCCGAGCGTTCTACGGCACGTACGTCCACAGCTGCATCGAGTGCGACGGGTACGACAAGCGTGACCAGCCGCTCGCCCTGATCGGTGAGCACCCCGACCTCGTCGACCGCGCCCTGTTGCTCTCGCAGTGGACCGACGACCTCATCGTCTTCACGCACGGTTCGGACGTGGTGACCTCGGCGGACGAGGCTGCGTTGGCCGCCCGGGGGATCACCGTGGATCGTCGTCGCGTCATGAGCATCGACGGCGATCGTGACGGCATGCGTGGCGTCGTGCTCGAGGACGGCACGGTCGTGCCTCGGGCCGGTGGCTTCGTCCGCCCGGAGTGGTCGGCTGCGCTGGACTACGTCTCGGCGACGGGGGCCGACCTGGACGGCGACGGACTGCTCGTCGTGGACGACCATGGTCGCACGTCGGTTCCCGGGCTGTACGCCGCCGGCGAGAGCACCGCGCCCGGCCCCCAGCAACTCATCGTTGCCGCCGGCGACGGCGCCCGTGTCGCTGCCGTGATCAACCGGGACCTCATCGGTGGCCTCGAACACCTGGCAGATGCTGTACAGTAGACGTCGGTCCAGATGATGGGCCGACAGTGATGTAGACCTGACGGTTGTCATCATTGGGGTATGGTGTAATTGGCAACACGACTGATTCTGGTTCAGTTGTTCTTGGTTCGAGTCCAGGTACCCCAGCAACTTTGTTCCCCCTGGCCTTTCGGCCCGGGGGAATTGCTGTTCGGGCCTGTCTGTCCGCCTCCGGCGACGTGTTCGGCTTCGCCGAACGCCATCGTGACGGCCCTGTGGCCCGGGGGAATTGCTGTTCGGGCCTGTCTGTCCGCCTCCGACGGCGTTCTCGGCTTCGCCGAACGCGATCGTCCCCGCGTCGCGCGTCGCGCCTCGCGCCTCGGGCGGAGTGGTCGGTGTGCCGTCGGGCGTCAGCAGCTAGGCCGGTTGGGGCTCTTCTGACTCGGAGCCGAGTGGGCGCCGTGGGCCGCGTCCTCGTCGGGCGAGAACCCTGGCGATGGGGCGCTCGACGCGACGGTGGATGACGAACGACAAGGCCACCAGGAGTGGAACCGACACGGCGACCGACAGCCAGCCGTCGATCCAACCCAGGCGCGCGAAGAGCTCGGGCACGGCCGGGGCCACCAAGGGGTGGAACAGGTAGAGCGCGTACGACGCGGCACCGCCGGTGAGCACCCAGGTCGGCGTCACGCGGCGAAGGGGACCTTCGGCCAGCACCGTCGCCGCCACGACAGCCGTGACGCCCGCGAATCGGGCTGGTGCGTTGCGCCCGAAGCCCCCGTCTCCGACGGACGTGGCGAGCACGACCGCCAGGGCCACCAGGGAGACCGCGAGCACGGCCCACAACCAGCCACGGCGGGCGGGACGCGTCAGCTCGGCGATCACCATGCCGATGAGGAAGAACAGGACGATGGGGTCGAAATAGACCGCCCATGCCGGGCGTGCGGCGTCGAAGGCCCACCACAGCGCCGAGCAGGTGACGAGCACCGCTCCGACGGTGGGCAGGACTCTGAGTCTGAGGGCCAGGCACAGGGCCACGAGGGCGTAGAACGCACACTCGAAGACGAGGGTCCAGCCGACGCCGAGGACGGGTTCGATGTTGCCTTCGGCGTTGCGGGTCGGGATGAAGAAGTACGACCCGAGCGTGTTGGCCGGCTCGAGGGTGGCGTGCAGCACGGCCGAAGGGACGAGTACCAACGTCAGCACCTTGAGGGTCGTCGCGAGCCAGTAGAGCGGGACGATGCGATCGAGTCGGCGACGCGCGAAGATGGCCCAGGCCCGCGGCGTGCCCTCGAGGCGACGGACGGTGTGCATCATGACGAACCCACTGATCGCGAAGAAGACGTCCACCCCGACCGATCCGTAGCTCCACGGGCGGAACGAGGGGTCGAGTCGTTCGTGGGCGTAGAACACGGTGTGGGTGACGACCACCAGGAGGGCTGCCACGAACCGGAGGCCCTGGATGCCCGAGAAGCGTTCGCGATCACGGAAGGACGCCTCAGGGGACGGGGTCGGGGTCTGCATATGAGACATTTTACATGCAGAAGATGCGGGGCCCTGGGGTTCTGCCTCCCACGAACTCGAAGGCCCTCACCTGTGGTGAGGGCCTTCGAGTCGTCGCAGGATGGTGACTAGTCGCCGATGGTGGCTCCGAAGCGGGCCGGCAGAGTGCCACGGTGGGTGCTGCGCAGCTCGTCGATGGACACCGTGAAGACGTCCTGTACCTCGAGCGACCCCGACTCGCCGTCGGTCACGCCGATGCGGGCCACCGGGTAGCCACGGCCCTCGCAGAGGCCGCGGAAGCGGACGTCGTCCTCGCGGGGCACCGAGACGATCACGCGACCGGTCGACTCGCTGAAGAGGGCGGTCGCGACGTCGATGCCGTCCCGCTCGATGATCTCACCCAGCCAGACGCGAGCACCGACTCCGAAGCGCAGCACGGCCTCGGCCAGCGCCTGTGCCAGGCCGCCGTCGCTCAGGTCGTGGGCCGCCGCGATCAACGACTGGTCGCCACCGGCGTGCAGGAGCTGCGCGAGCTGCGCCTCGGCCGCGAGGTCGACCGCCGGCGGGCGTCCACCGAGGTGGTCGTGGACCACGCCGGCCCAGGCCGATCCGTCGAGCTCGAGCGCCGTGGTGCCGAGCAGGTAGATGTTGTCGCCTTCGTCCTGCCAGCCGGACGGGATGCGCTTGGCGACGTCGTCTATCACGCCGAGGACGCCCACCACGGGAGTGGGGTGGATCGGACGCGTGCCGGTCTGGTTGTAGAACGACACGTTGCCGCCGGTGACCGGGATCTCGAGTTCGAGGCACCCGTCGGCCAGTCCCTCGACGGCCTGCGAGAACTGCCACATGACCTCGGGGTCCTCCGGGCTGCCGAAGTTCAGGCAGTCGGTCACGGCGGCGGGCACGGCACCGGTCACGGCGACGTTGCGGTACGCCTCGGCCAGCGCCAGGCGAGCACCCTGCTTGGGATCGAGCTGGCAGTAGCGCCCGTTGGCGTCGGTCGCGATCGCGAAGCCGAGACCGGTCTCTTCGTCGACGCGGATCATGCCTCCGTCGTCGGGGAAGCTGAGCGCGGTGTTGCCCAGCACGTAGGTGTCGTACTGGTTCGTGACCCAGCTCTTGTCGGCCAGGTTGGGCGAGCCGAGCAGTTCGAGGAACTGCTCGCGCAGGACGGCGTTGCCCGTGGGGCGGGGCAGCGACGAGGCGCTGTCGGCCTGCAGGGCGTCGATCCAGGTGGGGTAGGCGACGGGGCGCTCGTACACCGGGCCGTCGACGGCGACCGTGCGGGGCTCGACGTTGACGATCTCTTCGCCGTGCCAGTTGATGACGAGACGGCCGGTGTCGGTGACCTCGCCGAGCACGCTCGTCTCGACGTCCCACTTCGCCACGACCGCGAGGAACGCGTCGAGCTTCTCGGGACGCACGACGGCCATCATGCGTTCTTGGCTCTCGCTCATCAGGATCTCTTCGGCGGTGAGCGACGGGTCGCGCAGCAGGACGTTGTCGAGTTCGATGAACATGCCGCCGTCGCCGTTCGAGGCGAGCTCGGACGTGGCGCAGCTGATGCCGGCTGCACCGAGGTCTTGGATGCCCTCGACCAGTTCGTCGCGGAACAGCTCGAGGCAGCACTCGATGAGCACCTTCTCGGCGAACGGGTCGCCGACCTGGACGGCAGGACGCTTGGTGGGCCCGCCGGACGAGAACGTGTCGGAGGCGAGGATGGAGGCGCCGCCGATGCCGTCACCGCCGGTGCGCGCACCGAACAGGACCACCTTGTTGCCCACGCCCCGGGCGTTGGCCAGGTGGAGGTCTTCGTGGCGCAGGACGCCCACGGCCAGTGCGTTGACCAGGGGATTGCCCTGGTAGACGGCGTCGAAGTAGGTCTCGCCGCCGATGTTGGGCAGGCCGAGGCAGTTGGCGTAGAAGCTGATGCCACCCACGACGCCGTCGACCACGCGGGCCGTGTCCGCCGCGTCGATGTCGCCGAAGCGCAGCTGGTCCATGACCGCGACGGGGCGGGCACCCATCGAGATGATGTCGCGGACGATGCCGCCCACGCCGGTGGCCGCCCCCTGGAACGGCTCGATGTAGCTCGGGTGGTTGTGCGACTCGACCTTGAAGGTGACGGCCCAGCCGCCCCCCACGTCGACCACTCCGGCGTTCTCGCCCATGCCGACCATGAGGTTCTTCTTCATGGCGGGCGAGACCTTCTGGCCGAACTGCCGGAGGTAGATCTTGCTCGACTTGTAGGAGCAGTGCTCGCTCCACATGACCGAGTACATGGCGAGCTCACCGCTCGTGGGGCGACGCCCCAGGATCTCGCGGATCTTCGCGTACTCGTCGGCCTTCAGGCCGAGGGCGCCGTAGGGCTGCTCGCGATCAGGCGTCGCCGCGGCGTTCGCCACGGTGTCGGGCACGTGACCCTCGGGGCGGACGTCGATCATCTCGGCGTCGTGCGGGGCGCGGTCGGTCTGGTCGGTCACTTGGCGAGGGCCCTCTCGAGAACGGACGTGAAGAAGGTCAGGCCGTCGACGCCGCTCGACATCGCGGCGGGGGTGTCGGGGCCGAAGCCCTCTTCGACGGCGTGCTCGGGGTGCGGCATGAGGCCGACGACGTTGCCGCGCGCATTGGTGACGCCGGCGATGTCGTCCATCGACCCGTTCGGGTTCACGCCGACGTAGCGGAAGGCCACCTGCCCCTCGCCCTCGATGCGCTTGATGGTCTCGGCGTCGGCGATGAAGCGCCCGTCCGCGTTCTTGAGGGGGATGGTGATCTCTTGACCCTCGGTGAAGCCGTTCGTCCAGTCGGTGCGGGCGTTCTCGACGACGAGACGCTGGTCGCGGCGGATGAACTGCTGGTGCGCGTTGCGGGTGTGCGCCCCCGGGATCAGGCGGGCCTCGGCGAGCATCTGGAAGCCGTTGCAGATGCCGAGGACGGGCATTCCCGCGTTCGCGGCGTCGACCACGTCGGCCATGATCGGCGAGAAGGAGGCGATCGCGCCGGCACGCAGGTAGTCGCCGTAGCTGAAGCCGCCGGGCAGGATGATCGCCTCGACGCCCTTCAGGTCGTGGTCGCCGTGCCAGAGGGCGACGGGCTCGCCGCCCGCGAGTCGGACCGCGCGCTGCGCGTCACGGTCGTCGAGGGAGCCGGGGAAGGTGACGACGCCGACGCGCATCAGAGGGCGGCGGGAGCGTCGGCGACGGTGATCGAGACGACGTCCTCGATGACCGAGTTCGAGAACATGTCGTCGGCGAGCTCGCGGACGTCCGCGAGGACGGCGTCGGTCACCTCGCCCTCGACCGTGACCTCGAAGCGCTTGCCGATGCGGACGTCGGTGAACGCCCCTTTGCCGAGACGGGAGAGGGCACCGGCGACGGCCTTGCCCTGGGGGTCGAGCAGTTCAGCCTTGGGCATGACCTCGACGACGATTGTGGGCACTGGTTTACTCCTGCAGAGGCGTCAACGGGTGGACGCGACGAGTCTACGGCAGCCGCGCGCGCCTCCTGGTGGTGCCGTCGTCGTGGACGCATCGACCGTCGCGGCGATGGTCAGCGGAATGCGGGCCACCTGTCAGCCGGATCATTGGTTCGCGCCGCAGAGTGTTCTCAGCGGACAGAGCGCGGGCCTCGTGATCGGGCCTTCTGTTCCGCGTCCGGTCCCGGGGTTCCTGATCCGCTCCGAGACCGCCGGACGCCCGGCCGAGCCCCCCGTCGGCCGGGCGTCTACCCCGTGTGGGCTGCGTCCGCGGGTCTGTCGGCGGCGGCCCGCGGGGCGGACTCCGGGTCGACGTCGGGGCGCGACCGGCCGAGCAGCCAGACGGCCAGGGGCAGGCAGATCGCGCCCGCGATCGCGTTGCGCAGGTCGAGGCCCTCGTGCATCACGTCGAACGGCGGCCCGATGGCGAGCACCGCCGCCACCCCGATCGACCACCAGGAGGCGCGGCGCCGCCCCTCGGCGAACGCTCGCGGCGGCAGCTCGAACCGGGCCGTCGCCAGCGAGACCAGGCAGGTCAGCCCGATGACGAGGGCCCAGATCGGGAGGCGCGTCCACCACCAGGTGGCGGTCGAGGGTTGGGGGAGCGGCCCGCCCACGGCCAAGAGGACCCCGAGCACG
Organism: Frigoribacterium sp. Leaf415; assembly: GCF_001424645.1. Taxonomy (NCBI): domain Bacteria; kingdom Bacillati; phylum Actinomycetota; class Actinomycetes; order Micrococcales; family Microbacteriaceae; genus Frigoribacterium; species Frigoribacterium sp. Leaf415. Next base: position 210,663 of record NZ_LMQR01000002.1, on the reverse strand, counting down.
GCGATCAACAGCGGGAGGTGCCAGAGGTAGATGGTCATGCCGCGGCTGCCGACGGCGAACACGACGGCGCGGGCCGCCGACGTGGACATGAGACGCGCCAGGACGGGGTGCAGGAGCGACAGGACGCAGATCTGCGCCACCCCGAGCACCATGAGCGGCACCGTCGGCGGATTGAGGTTGCTCAGCATGTCGTCCGACCACGGCCCGGCCGTCGTCAGCGGGACCAGCGAGGCGTACGCCACGACGGCGACGACGAGCAGCACGGCCCGAGGGGTCCGACGGAACAGCCCGTCGGCGTAGGCGAAGCCGAGCTGCTGCACGAAGAGCCACACGAAGGCGAGGTTGAGGAGCCCGACGGCCGTGACGCCGGTGCCGTACCGCACCGCGTCGACCAGGACCGCGGCGACGACCAGGACGGACAGCGTCGCCCACGGGCGGGTCGCGTGCAGGCGGGCCATCACCGGCACGAGCAGCTGCGTGATGCCGTAGGCGGCGAGGAACCAGAACGGCGAGCCCACGCCGGTCGCCACGACGTCGAGCAGTTCGGGATCGACGCCGAGCAGGGTCGCGACGGCGAGGGCGATCGCGAGGACGACGAAGACCGCGCTCGCGGGGCGGGCGAGGCGCAGGAGGCGACCGCGGACGAAGTCGCCGGCGTCGGCGCCGCGACGCCGTGCCCCGGCCCAGGCCGTGGCGCTGGCGAACCCGCCCACCACGAAGAAGAGCGGCATGATCTGCCCGGCCCACGTCGAGAGCGGGAACCAGGACTGCTCTTGCAGGGGACGGTTCGCCACGACGGCGCCCGTCGCGTCGACGGCGACACCGGCCATCATCACGTGGATCGCGACGACCAGCAGGACGCAGAAGACGCGGGCGAGATCCACCACGAGGTCGCGGCCCGGGGGGACGACGACGGACGGCGGTGTCGTGGCGGCGGTGCTCATGTCGACGACGGTAGCGACCCGGGGCCGCTCGGGTGTGGTTGTCCACAGGTGCGGCGCGTCCGAACCAGGGAACGTCCTCCGAGGTGGCCCGGATTGTTTTGATCTGATCAAAAGAGTGGTTCACTTGATGCATGACCCATCCGACCGACGACCCCCGCGAAGCACTGCGCTCCGCCGGGTTGCGCGTGACCGAGCCCCGGCTCGCCGTGTTGCGCGCCCTCGAGCCGTCGCCCCACGCGGCCGCCGAGCAGGTCTTCGCCCGGGTCGCCCTCGACCTGCCCGGCACGTCGGTGCAGGCGGTCTACGGCGTCCTCAACGCGCTGACCGGCGCGGGGCTGGTGCGTCGCATCGAACCAGCGGGCTCGGCAGCGCTCTACGAGCTGAGGACGGGCGACAACCACCACCACGTGGTCTGCGGGGTGTGCGGCTCGGTCGCCGACGTGGACTGCGTCGTCGGCCACGCCCCCTGCCTCACCCCCTCGCACGACTCGGGATACCTCGTGCAGACCGCCGAGGTGACCTTCTGGGGTCTGTGCCCGGCCTGTCGAGCGGCCGAGGCCGACGGTGCGGAGGGCGACCAGGCGAGCCGCGCCTCCTCGTCCGACCGCGCGGACGCGGCCGTCCCGGTGGCCTGACCCGCCCGCCCCCTGATCTCACACGACGACGAACCACGAACGAAAGAGGACACATGACCGACGCCAAGAAGATCACCACCACTGACAACGGCGCCCCCGCCGCCAGCGACGAGTTCTCGCAGTCGGTCGGCGCCGACGGCCCGATCGTCCTGCACGACCACAAGCTGGTCGAGAAGCTGGCCAACTTCAACCGTGAGAAGGTGCCCGAGCGCATCGTCCACGCCAAGGGCGGCGGAGCCTTCGGCACGTTCGTCACCACGGCCGACGTCTCGCGTTACACGCGCGCCGCGCTCTTCCAGCCCGGTGTCGAGACCGAGCTGCTCGCCCGTTTCTCGACCGTCGCCGGTGAGCAGGGCAGCCCCGACACGTGGCGCGACCCCCGCGGTTTCGCGCTGAAGTTCTACACGAGCGAGGGCAACTACGACCTTGTGGGCAACAACACGCCCGTCTTCTTCATCCGTGACGGCATGAAGTTCCCCGACTTCATCCACTCGCAGAAGCGCCTGCCCGGCTCGCACCTGCGCGACCACGACATGCAGTGGGACTTCTGGACGCTGTCGCCCGAGTCTGCCCACCAGGTCACCTGGCTGATGGGTGACCGAGGCCTCCCCGCCTCGTGGCGCAACATGGACGGCTTCGGCTCGCACACGTACCAGTGGATCAACGCCGAGGGCGAGCGCTTCTGGGTCAAGTACCACTTTAAGACGAACCAGGGCAACAAGATCCTCACGCAGGACGACGCCGACCGCATCGCGGGCGAGGACGCCGACTTCCACATCCGCGACCTCTCCGAGGCGATCGACCGTGGCGACTTCCCGACCTGGACGCTGTCGGTGCAGGTCATGCCCTACGACGAGGCGGCCACGTACCGTTTCAACCCGTTCGACCTGACGAAGGTGTGGCCGCACGCGGACTACCCGCTCATCGAGGTCGGCACCATGACGCTGAACCGCAACCCCGAGAACTACTTCGCGCAGATCGAGCAGGCCGCGTTCGCCCCGTCGAACTTCGTCCCCGGCATCGCGACCAGCCCCGACAAGATGCTGCTCGCGCGCATCTTCAGCTACGCGGACGCCCACCGCTACCGCATCGGCGTCAATCACCAGCAGCTGCCGGTGAACACGCCCAAGACCGAGGTGCACTCGTACTCGAAGGACGGCGCCGCGCGGTACCACTTCAGCGAGGCGACGGCTCCGGTCTACGCACCGAACTCGGTGGGCGGCCCGGCGGCGGACCCGCGGGCCGCGGGTGACACCGGCGGTTGGGAGAGCGACGGCGAGCTCGTCCGCTCGTCCGTGACGCTGCACCCCGAGGACGACGACTTCGGCCAGGCCGGCACGCTCGTCCGCGAGGTGCTGAACGACGAGGAGCGCGACCGCCTGGTGCAGAACATCGTGGGCCACGTCTCGAAGGTCACCCAGCCCGCCCTGCGCGAGCGCGTCTACGAGTACTGGACCAACGTCGACCCCACCCTGGGCTTGCGCGTCCGCAAGGGCGTCGAGCCCGAGGCTCCCGGCTCGAACGAGGACCCGGCCGAGGTCGGCATCCCGGCGTAGCCGGAAGTCGCGACAGACCGCGGGAGGCGCGGTGACCGTTCGTCGGTCACCGCGCCTCCTCGGCGTTCCGGGTTCGCGGGGTCCCGGGTGCCGCCCGGGTCAGACCATCTGACCGTTCCAGTGCAACTCGCCCTGGGGCCAGTCGGCCAGGGTGCGCGTGCCCTCACGGAGCAGCCAGCCGTGGTCCTGGGTGACGAGGACGCCGGCGCCGTCGGCGCTGAACGCCGTGTAGTGCGCCGTGAGGCCGTCGAGCGGCAGCCAGCCGCCGCGTCGGTAGAAGCCCTGCACGTCGTCTCCGGTCTCGAGCACCCCGAAGCCGCTGTCGAGCGACGTCAGTGCCGCGTCGACCTGACGGAGCAGTTCGCCGCCGAGGCCGGTGCCCTGGACGGTCGGCGAGACGGCGACCATGCCGACCGCGGTGACGAGCAGATCGGCGTCGCCGACGGTCACGAACTGGCGACGCAGGCCGGCGTGCGCCACCACGACGTCGCCCTGACGCGCGACGACCCGCAGCTCGGGCTGCATGCCCGCCCAGCTGCGAGCCCCGGCGTACCAGTGGTCGTAGCTCGGGAAGGCCCGGGCGAGCATCGCCGCGATCGCCTCGTGGTCATCGAGCGTGAGGTCGCCCTCGCGGGTCGTGGAGAAGGTGGGGGACTCGGCTGCAGGCATGGTCCCCACCGTATCGACCGGTTCGGCCTGCGACCGAGGCTCAGGTCGACTGCGGTCGCACGGACACCTGGATCTGGTTGAGCCAGGGATCGTCGAACCCCAGCATCCGCCCGTCGTCGCGGGTGGCGACGCCGTGGTGGCCGAGGCGCTCGCCGAGGGCGCCCAGGTCGTCGGCCGTCGGCACCTCGATGCGCACCAGGCCGAGCCCCAACCCCAGCTGGCGGCGCCCGGCCCCGGCGCTGTTCCAGGTGTTCATCGCCATGTGGTGGTGGTAGCCGCCCGCGCTGACGAAGAGGGCCTGCGGCCCGAAGCGCGTCGTCGTCTCGAAGCCGAGCTGCTCGACGTAGAACCGGTGGGCCGACTCGACGTCGCCCACGCTCAGGTGGACGTGGCCGACCGTGGCGGGACGGGACGCCGAGCCGGCCAGCGCCTCCTCGGTGACGTTCTGCTGCACGAAGGCGTTCGGGTCGAGGGCGAGGGTCGCCATGTCGACCTGGCCGTGCGTCCAGGACCACTCGGAGCGTCGACGGTCCCAGTAGAGCTCGATGCCGTTGCCCTCGGGGTCGGTGAAGTAGAAGGCCTTGCTGACGAGGTGGTCGGCGCTGCCGGTGAACGTGCCGGGGTGACGGGTCGCGACGCTGTAGACCGCGGCGGCGAGGTCGGCCTCGGTCTCGAACAGGATCGCGGTGTGGAACAGGCCGGCCTCGCGCGGGCCCGCGTGCCTCAGCTCGGGCGCGTGCTCGAGGATGACGATCGGGGTCGCTCCTCGGCCGAGGACCACGCGGCCCGCGGCGGGTTCGGCGGCCAGCACCGTCAGGGTGACCGCGTCGCGGTAGTACGCGGTCATCGCGTCGAGGTCGGCGACCCGGAGGGTGACCGCCCCCATGCCGGTGTCGGCGGCGAGCAGGTCTGACGAGGAGGCGCGGGTCGCGTCGGTCGCGGAGGTGTCGGTCATGGCTGCCCTCGGTCGGATCGGGTGGTCACCTGATCGGTGACGTGTCATCGACATGAACCCGTCGGCCGTGTCGGGCATTCCCGGCCGACACGAGGTCGTCACCCTCGGCACGCGAGGAACCCCGTTCCGGACAATGAACCCCGAGAGGAGGGGGTTCATCGTCCGGAACGGGGTTCATGGTGTGGGCCCGGGTCAGCGGGCGGTGAGGCGCTCGATCAGCTCGCGGTAGCGGGCGGCCGTGCGGGCGACGATGTCGTCGGGCAGCGCGGGGGCCTCGCCCGTGCCGTCCCAGTGCGCGGAGAGCCAGTCACGGACGATCTGCTTGTCGAAGCTCTGGGTGCGGTTGCCCCAGGCGTAGACCTCGGCGTCCCAGAAGCGGCTGCTGTCGCTCGTGAGCACCTCGTCGCCGAGGGTGATCTCGCCCGTGGCCCGGTCGGCGCCGAACTCGAACTTCGTGTCGGCGAGGATGACCCCGCGGGCCTCGGCCACGTCGGACGCCAGACGGTAGATCTCGAGCGACCGGTCGCGCAGGGCCGCCGCGGTCTCGGCGCCGACCAGTTCGACGGTGCGCTCGAACGAGATGTTCTCGTCGTGCTCGCCGAGCGGCGCCTTGTACGCCGGGGTGTAGATCGGTTCGGGCAGCCGGTCGCCGTTCGACAGCCCCTCGGGCAGCGGGATGCCGCAGACCGTGCCCTGCTCGCGGTACTCGGCCCACCCGCTGCCGACCAGGTACCCGCGGACGACGCACTCGACGGGGAACATGTCGAGCGGCTTCACGAGCATCGCGCGGTCACGGACCTGAGCGGGCAACGAGACGGAGGCGGTGGTCGGGTCGACGAGGTGGTTCGGCACGGTGGCGAGCTGCGCGAACCACCAGAGGCTGAGCTGCGTGAGCAGGGCGCCCTTGCCCGGGATGCCGGGCTCGAGCACCTGGTCGAAGGCGCTGACCCGGTCGCTCGCGACGACCAGCACGTGCTCGGTGTCCTCGAGGGTGGCGGCGTCGCCGACCGAGCCGGCCACCGGCGCCGGGACGTAGAGGTCGCGGACCTTGCCCGAGTACACGGGCGTCCAGCCGTCGAGGTGGCCGGGGGTGCCCGGCGTGACGGGCGTGGTCTGGCGAGCCGCGCCTCCTGCCGTCGCGTCGGCCGGGGTCGTGGTGCCGTCGGGGGCGGTCATCGGGCGACCCGCTCGGCGATGTCGTGACGGTACTGGCCGCCCTCGAACTCGATGCGGGCGAGGGCCTCGTAGACCCGACCCCGGGCCTCGGTGAAGTCGGACCCCTCCGCCACGACGCTGAGCACGCGCCCGCCGGTGGCGATGAGCCGGTCGTCGAGACGGGCGGTCGCGGCGTGGGCCACGTGGACGCCGGCCACGGCGGTCGCGTCGTCGAGCCCGTGCAGCGGCCGACCGCTGACGGCGCCCTCGGGATAGCCCTCGCTGGCGAGGACCACCGTCACGGCGACGTCGGACGAGAAGCGCGGCGACTCGTGGTTGCCGAGCGACCCGGTCGCCGCCGCGAGCAGCAGCCCGCTGAGCGGCGTGATCAGACGGGGCAGGACGACCTGCGTCTCGGGGTCGCCGAAGCGGGCGTTGAACTCGATGACGCGCACGCCCTGCTCGGTGAGGATGAGCCCGGCGTAGAGGAGGCCGATGAACGGCGTGCCCTCGGACTCGAGCTGCCGCACCGTCGGGGTGGCGATGGTGTCGAGCACCTCGTCGACGAAGTCCTTCTCGCTGCCGAAGCGGTCGGCCAGCCAGGGCAGCGGCGAGTAGGCGCCCATTCCGCCGGTGTTGGGGCCGGCGTCGCCGTCGAGCAGGCGCTTGTAGTCCTGCGCCGGACTGAGCGGCACGACCGTGTGACCGTCGCTGAGGAAGAACAGCGAGACCTCGGGCCCCTCGAGGAACTCCTCGACGAGGACGGGCCCGTGCTGCAACCAGTAGGTGGTGTGCTCGACCGCCGCGTCGCGGTCGTCCGAGACGAGGACGCCCTTGCCGGCCGCCAACCCGTCGGCCTTGACGACGTAGGGGGAGCCGAAGTCGTCGAGCACCGCGACGGCCTCGTCGAGGGTGCCCACGCGCGTGGCCCGCCCGGTGGGCACGCCGGCTTCGTCCATGATGCGCTTCGCGAAGGTCTTGCTGCCCTCGAGTGCCGCGGCCTTCTTGCCGGGACCGAAGACCGGGATGCCCCGGGTGCGGAGGGCGTCGGCGACCCCGGCGACCAGCGGGGCCTCGGGGCCGACGACGACCAGCTCGACGTCGTTCTCGAGCGCGTACTCGGTGACGACGGCGCCGTTCGAGGGGTCGAGGTGCACGATGCCGACCTGGTCGGCGATGCCCGCGTTGCCGGGGGCCGCGACGATCTCGTGGCCCGCGTCTTCGCGCAGCAGAGCGGTGATGATGGCGTGCTCGCGAGCACCGGAACCGAGGACGAGGATTCGCACGGGCCACAGCCTACCGAGGGTGTGCCGCGGTGCCGAGTCCGGGGTGGCGGCCGCGCTGCGGTGCCGAGTCCGGGGCGGGGGTGTGCAATTCGCGACCGGTGGGCTGCGCCACGCCGCGGGAGGGCGGAGGTGAGCGGAGTGTCGGGGGGCGGATGTCGGGTTCGGCCCGTCGGGGACGCTCTGGGCGGTCGGGATGTGCTCGAGCGGGACGGGGACGGGGACGGGACGGGACGGGACGGGGACGGGACGGGACGGGACGGGGACGGGACGGGGACGGGACGGGGACGGGGACGGGGACGGGGAGGCGCGGTGCGGGACGAGGAGGCGCGGGTAGCGTGGGCGCATGGCCAGGGCACGGATCGACGACGCGGCGGGATCGGCCGCCGTGGGCGAGGTGCGGATGGCGCTCGCCGCCGACCAGACCGCACCGCGACCGGTGACCGCCATGGCCGTCCGCTGGTTGCTGCAGGTGCTCGCCGACGGCGAACCCGGGGCCACGGTCGAGGTCCGCGTGCCGCCGTTCGGCGCCGTGCAGTTCCGCGAGGGCCTCAGCCACACGCGCGGCACGCCGCCCAACGTCGTCGAGACCGACGCCGCCACCTTCGTGCGACTCGCCACCGGCGACCTCAGCTGGCAGGAGGCGCGGGCCGGGGCGCTCGTGTCGGCCTCCGGCAGCAGGGCGGACCTGACCGGCTACGTGCCGATCGCCTGGCAGCGGGGCTGACCCGCGCCTCCTCGGCGGTCCATGCTCGACGTCGAGACGGGCGTCGGCGCTGGTCGGCCTCCTCTGGGATGATGGGCGGGTGACGAACGCACCCGACGACCAGCAGCGACCCGAGCCCGTCCTCGAGCCCTCCGTCGAACGCCCCGCCGAGTCGATCGTCGAACGCGACGAGGTCACCGTGCGCCGAGCGCCCAAGGTGCCCGTCTTCCTGATCATGGGCGCGGCGCTCGGGGTCGTCGTGTCGCTGATCGTCACCTCGCTCTTCCCGTTCGACTCGGGCGAGGGCGTGGCGCAGACCTACGGGTACATCTCGCTCTGGGGGCTCACGATCGGCGGGGCCGTCGGCTGCGTCGTCGCCATCATCGCCGAGCGGGTGACCAGCCGGGGGGCGAAGCGCGTCCAGGTCGAACGCGAACGGCTCGAGGTGCCGGTCGACGAGGCCGACGCCCCGCCCCGTCAGGTGACCGACGGCGACTCCGACCGCGTCTGACGTCGACGTCGTCCCACTGATCGCGTCCGCGACCGACGTTTCAGGGCCGACCCCGATCGACGTCGGGAGCACGTCCGGGCCGACGGCCGGGGTCAGGCTCCGCGAGCCCGCCGCAACCGGGTGAGCAGCTCGGGCCCTCGGGCGTCGAGCAGGCGTCCGCCGCGTCGGATGCCGACGACCATCAGGACGGCCCCGAGGGCGACGCCGACGACGAGCGTCAGCAGCCCCAGCAGCACCGACCCCTGCACCAGCGCCACGACGCCGAGCACGAGCTCGGGCAGTGCCAGCACGAATACTATCGCCCACGAAGCGTAGAGGCCCAGGGCCGAGGTGACGTTGGCCCCGGGAGGCGACTTGAACGGGCTCTCGCCCGCCGCCGGCACGGGCATGAGGTAGAGCGCCGAGGCCACGCTCGACACCCCGAACCCCGTGAACAAGAGGCCGAGGCCGACACCGAGCAGCGCGGGGGCCACGTCGAGCCGCCCGACCACCGCCAGGGGGACGAGCGTGGCGAGCACGACCGAGGGCACCGCGAACAACCCGAGCGTCAGGACGCGGCCGGCGCGGTCGGCGGAACCCGCGAGCCCGGTCGACAGGTGGGCGGCGAAGGCCGTGCCGTCGTACGAGACGTCGGCGGCCAGCGTGATGGCGAGCAGGGCGGCCACGGCCGGGCCGATGGCGTACAGCGGCCAGGTCGTGTCGAGGGAGAACGACAGGAAGATCGCCAGGACCGGCATCAGGGGGACGACGATCAGCGACCCGCCGTACCGCGGGTCGCGCAGCCAGTACACGGCCGTGCGGGCGGCGACCGCACCGGTCGGCGTCGCGGGGAAGCGCGCGAAGAACCCGAGACCCTTGGACGCCGCGGTGGCCGTGACGGCCGGGGGCGCCACGAGCGCCGTCGCCAGGCCCCGTCGCCAGATCAGCAGGAGGACACCCAGGGTGGCCACGGCGATGAGGGCCTTGAGGGCTGCCTCGCCCGGCCGGCCGAGGGCGACGTCGCCTGGGATCGACCAGGCTGCGCCGAGCGGGCTCCACGACAGCGCGTGGGCGACGCGGGGCAGGTCGTCGCCGAGCGAGCTGAGGCCCTGGCCGACCAGGCCGATCAGGGGCCCGGCCAGGATGAGGGGCACGAAGATCGCGACGCTCATCAGCTCGCGGTAGCGACGCTTGGCGCCCAGCGCACTGGTGGCGGTCTCGACCGCGCGGGACGCCGCGACGCAGACGAAGACACCGAGCAGCCCGCAGAACGGGGCGAGGACGGCGGACAGCGGGTGCTGCAGCCAGCTGAAGGTCGTCGCGAGGGCGGCGACGAGCGTGACGATGCCCGGGATGCCCAGCAGCCCCGCGACGAACAGCGCGACGAGGAGGCGGTCGGCGGGCAAGGGGAACTGGCGCAGCTTCGAGACGCTGAGGGTCTGGTCGTAGCCCCGGGCGACGAACGGCACGACGACCCAGCCGACGACCGCGAGCGAGCCACCGAGCACGCCGGCCGTCCAGGCCCAGCGCTCGGGCGCGAACGAGAGGGCGACGAGGCCGGCGACGACCGCGGCGAGCACGCCGAGACCGTAGAGCCCGCCGATGACCGCGGCGACGATCTGCCAGGTGCTGCGCTTGAAGCCGTTCAGCAGCACCCGCCAGCGCAGGCTCAGGAGGTGCGCAACCACGACGGCCCCTCGTTGTGCTGGCGACCGCCGACGAGTTCGACGAAGCGGTCTTCGAGGGTGGAGCCGGCCCGCACATCGTCGGTCGTGCCGGCCGCGAGCACGCGCCCGGCCGCGATGACGGCGACGTGGTCGCACATGCGCTGGACGAGGTCCATCGAGTGGCTCGACACGATGACCGTGCCGCCGTTCTGCGTGTAACCGTGGAGGATGTCGCGGATGTTGGCGGCCGAGATCGGGTCGACCGACTCGAACGGCTCGTCGAGGACGAGGAGGCGCGGCGCATGGACCAGCGCGCAGGCGAGCGCCACCTTCTTGGTCATGCCCGCGGAGTAGTCGACGACGAGCGTGCCGCCGGCCGAACGCAGGTCGAGCAGGTCGAGCAGGTCGCCGACCCGCTGCGCCGTCGTCTCGCGGCTCATGCCGTTGAGCAGGCCGTGGTAGGTGACGAGCTGCTCGCCGGTGAGGCGGTCGAAGAGCGAGATGCCGTCGCTCAGCACGCCCACGAGTGACTTGGCGTGCGTCGGGTCGGACCAGACGTCGACGCCGAGCACCTCGATGCGGCCCGCGTCGGGACGCAGCAGCCCGGTCGCCATCGAAAGCGTGGTCGTCTTGCCGGCGCCGTTCGGGCCGACGAGGCCGAAGAACGAGCCCGTCGGCACGGTCAGGTCGATGCCGTCGACGGCGACCTTGTCGCCGAACGCCTTGCGCAGGCCGGTGATCTGCAGCGCGGACGCCGGAGGCGTCGCGGTCGGTTCGGGGCGGGGCATGCCGACGTCGCTCATGGCCCCCAGCCTAGGGACGCCTGCCGACACCGCGCCTCCCCCAGGGGGTGGAAGCGGGGGCGAGGTGCGGGTGGCGACGGGCGTGCGGGCGGCGCACAGCGCAGGAGGCGCGGGTGCCGACGGACGCGCCGGCTCAGCTGAGCTGGTTGGCCTCGACCCAGGCGAGGTACTCGGGGCTGACCGTGCCGGTGACGTAGTCGCCCGTGAAGCAGCTCATCTCGAGCTCGGTGACGTCGCTGCCCTCGGTGATGGCGGCCTGCATGTCGGCGACCTCTTGGTAGATGAGGTGGTCGGCACCCAGCTCGCGCGCGATCTCGGGGATCTTCCGGTCGTGGGCGACCAGCTCGTGCCGGGACGGCATGTTGATGCCGTACACGTGAGGGAAGCGCACCGGGGGAGCGGCCGAGGTGAACGTCACCTTGTTCGCGCCGGCTGCCCGGGCCATCTCGACGATCTCGCGCGAGGTCGTGCCGCGGACGATCGAGTCGTCGACGATCAGGATGTTCTTGCCCTTGAACTCGCTCGACATCGCGTTGAGCTTCTGGCGCACCGACCGCTTGCGCTCGGCCTGCCCCGGCATGATGAACGTGCGGCCGACGTAGCGGTTCTTGTAGAAGCCCTCGCGGTACTCGATGCCGAGCTTCTGGGCGACCTGCATGGCCGCGGGGCGTGACGAGTCGGGGATCGGCATGACGACGTCGATGTCGCCGATCGGAGAGTGCGCGGCGATCGTGTCGGCCAGTCGGTTGCCGAGGCGCAGGCGGGCATCGTAGACCGAGATGCCGTTCATGATCGAGTCGGGGCGGGCCAGGTAGACGTACTCGAACGAACAGGGGATGAGGCGCGGGCTGGCGTGGCACTGCTTCGACACCATCTGCCCGTCGAGCGAGATGAAGACGGCCTCGCCGGGGGCGACGTCGCGGACGATCTCGTACCCGCCGGACTCGAGCACCAGCGACTCGGAGGCGGTGATCCATTCTTCGCGGACGCCGTCGGCGGCGAGACGGCGACCGAGCACCAGCGGCCGGATGCCGAACGGGTCGCGGAAAGCCAGCAGTCCGTGGCCGGCGATCATGGCGATCGCCGCGTACGAGCCCTGCACCCGGTCGTGCACGCGGGTGACCGCCGCGAAGATCTGCTCGGGGTCGAGCTCGCTGCCGTTGACCTGCTCTTGCAGCTCGTGCGCGAGCACGTTGACCAGCAGCTCGGTGTCGCTGTTGGTGTTGAGGTGACGGCGGTCGACGTGGAAGAGCTCGCTGGTGAGCTCGCGCGTGTTCGTCAGGTTGCCGTTGTGGATCAGCACGATGCCGTAGGGCGCGTTCACGTAGAACGGCTGCGCCTCTTGCTCGTTGCTGGCCGCGCCCTTGGTGGCGTAGCGCACGTGGCCGAGGCCCATGTTGCCGAGCAGGGCACGCATGTCGCGGGTGCGGAAGCCCTCGCGAACCTGCCCCTTGGTCTTGTGCACGTGGAAGATGCCGCCCTCGGCGGTGGCGATGCCGGCGCTGTCCTGCCCCCGGTGCTGCAAGAGGAGGAGCGAATCGTAGACGAGTTGATTTGCTGGCTCGTGCGCGACGAGACCGACGATGCCGCACATGCGGATCTGGCTCCAGACCGTAGAGTTGGGGTTACCGCGACAGTCTAGAGCGACACCGAACGGATGAACGAATGGCGACCTCCTCTGCCCACTCGACCAGCGCCTCCTACGCCGCAGCGGGGGTCGACACGGCCGCCGGCGACCGGGCGGTCGAGCTGATGAAGGCGGCCGTCAGTGCCACGCACAGCCCCGGCGTCGTCGGCGGCGTGGGCGGGTTCGCCGGGCTGTTCGACGTGTCGTTCCTCAAGGACTTCGACAAGCCGTTGCTGGCCACGTCGACCGACGGCGTCGGCACGAAGGTCGCGATCGCGCAGGCGCTCGACAAGCACGACACGATCGGGCAAGACCTGGTGGGCATGGTCGTCGACGACATCGTCGTCGTCGGTGCCCGGCCGCTGATCATGACCGACTACATCGCCTGCGGCCGCGTGGTGCCGGCCCGCATCGCCTCGATCGTCGAGGGCATCGCCCGCGCCTGCAGCGAGACGGGCACCGCCCTCGTCGGCGGAGAGACGGCCGAGCACCCCGGCCTGCTCGGGCCCGACGACTACGACGTGGCGGGCGCCGCTGTCGGTGCGGTCGAGTCGGGGCGCCAGCTCGGCCCGCACCTCGTCGGCGACGGCGACGTCGTGCTCGCCCTCGCCTCGTCGGGCGTGCACTCGAACGGCTTCTCGCTCGTCCGGCACATCCTCGCGTCGCGCGACCTCGGCTACGACGACACCCTGCCCGAGTTCTCGGGCACCGTCGGCGAGGCCCTGCTCGAACCGACGCGGCTCTACACGTCACCCCTGCTGCGCATCCTCGACGACCCCTCGCTCGACGGCGCGATCCACTCGCTCAGCCACGTCACCGGGGGCGGCATCGCGGCCAACCTCGCTCGCGTGCTCCCCCGCGGGTCGTGGACCGAGGTCGACCGCTCGACCTGGTCGCCGCTGCCCGTCTTCCGGGTGCTGAGCGACCTGGCCGGCTCGACCCTCGAGTCGAGCGAGGGCACCTGGAACCTCGGCATCGGCATGATCGCCGTCGTCGCCGCGTCCCAGGCCGACGCGGTCACCTCGGCCCTCGAGGCCGACGGCATCGCGACCTGGCCCGTCGGCACCGTCTCGACGGGGCAGCGCGATCTCGCCGGGTTCGAACAGGGTGCCAAGGGCGTCGACGGAGGCGCGGTGCGGCTCGTCGGGTCCTACGCGGGCTGATCGCCCGTCACGTCGCGTGGCGTCGCCCGGGAGTCGGACGTACGATGAACGCACGCCCGTGCCGGGCGTGCTGACGACGACGTCAGACCGGACGACGAAGGAGTCGACCCATGAGCACCACCCGCATCCCCCTCCCCTCTGTCTCGCGCACGGCGGTCGCCGCCCCGCGCAGCGCCCGGGTCAGCCGGGTCCCCGCCGAGCCGGCGCCGCTGCGGTCGACCGCGTCACCCGTCACCGGCGGGCGCAAGGTCGCCGCTCTCACGGCCGGCGGCATGATCCTGCTGCTGGTCGTGGGGCTGCTGCCCGCGGTCGCGACGCTCGTCGGCGGCTGACCCGCGCCTCCTGCCGGGCGGTCACCCGACCGAGCGGCGACACACGACGACGGCCCCTCGAGATCGAGGGGCCGTCGTCGTGTGGAGTGCGTCGTGCGGGCTCAGAGGACGCAGAACTCGTTGCCCTCGGGGTCGGCGAGGACCACCCACGACACGTCGGAGTCGTCTTGCCCGACCTGCGCGCGGACGGCCCCGAGCGACTCGAGCCGCGCGACCTCGTCGGCCTGCGTCGCTTCGCGGCTCTGACCGTCGACCGGGCTCGGGCGGAAGTCGAGGTGCAGACGGTTCTTGGCCGTCTTGGCTTCGGGGACGCTCACGAAGAGCAGCCCGGGCAGCGTGTCGGGCGTCGGACGGATCTCGGGTTCGTCGTCGTCGGACGAGACGACCACCCAACCGAGGGCATCCGCCCACCAGCGTGCGAGCCGTGCCGGGTCGCTCGAGTCGACGACGACCTGCTCCCACACGAGGGACGAGGGTGACGAGGTCATCAGCCGACCGGCCTCAGGCGCTCTTGTTCTGGTCGTGCCCGGTGTCGTATTCGTCGTCGAAGTCGTCGGCCCATTTGTCGACGTATTCGTCGCCGGAGTCGTTCTTCGTCGCCAACTCTTTTTCGAGTGCACCGTAGTTGGTGTCAGGGCTGAAGTACTTCAGCTCTCTGGCGACCTTGGTGTGCTTGGCTTTTTGACGGCCGCGCCCCATGCGTGACCCCCTCTGAACTCGGCCCGGAAACGGTGTCGGACGACCCGGGAACTGCCGACAGGATGCTGTTGAAAAACTGGACCGATCTTATCATGTACCCCTAGCCCCGGCTGCCGCCCCGGACGGGCATGATGGTCGGGATGACTCCTGGGGGCGAAGGCGAGCGGACGCGGGTCCTCGTGATCGGTGCGGGCCAGGCCGGGTTGTCGGTCTCGTGGTACCTGCGACGGCTCGGGCTCGAGGTGGGACGCGACCTCGTCGTGCTCGACCGGGGGCCCGGTACCGGAGGCGCGTGGCAGCACCGCTGGGAGAGCCTGCGGCTGGGTGCCGCGCACCGCGTGCACGATCTGCCGGGCATGGCCGGGCTGGGGCTGGGGTTCGCCGACGCCGACCGGTCGGCCCCGGCGCGTGACGTCGTCGCCGACCAGTACGCCCGGTACGAGGACGCACTCGGGCTCGACGTGCGGCGCCCGGTCGAGGTGACCGCGGTGACCGGGCTGGAGGACGGCTTCTCGGTGCGGTGGGCGGGGCGCGCCTCCTCGGGCCTCGGCTCGGAGGCCGCCTCGGTGCCGATCTCGGGATCGGTGCGGGCCGAGGTCGTCGTGAACGCGACCGGTACCTGGGGTGCTCCGTTCGTGCCGTGGTACCCGGGGCGCGACACGTTCCTCGGGCGGCAGCTGCACACCTCCGACTACCGGGCGGCGTCCGAGCTCGAGGGGCTCGACGTGGTCGTGGTCGGCGGCGGAACGAGCGCGATCGGCTTCGTGCTCGAACTCGACGGCATCGCGGCCTCGACGACGTGGGTGACGCGCCGACCGGTCGACTGGCTCGACCAGGGCGAGCTCGACGTCGAGTCGGCCGTCGCCGCCGTGGCGGCCCAGGATCGCGCGGCCCGGGCGGGACAGGCGCTGCCGAGCATCGTCAGCGGCACGGGCGTCCCGCGCACCCGGCGCTTCGTGTCGGGCATCGAGCGCGGCGTGCTGGTCGAACGGCCGATGTTCGCGTCGGTCGAACCGAACGGGGTGCGCTGGGCCGACGGCACCTTCGCCCACGCGGATGCCATCGTCTGGGCGACCGGGTTCCGGCCCGAGTTGCGACACCTGGCTCCGCTCGGGCTGCGGTCGGCCGACGGAGGGGTGAGCGTCGAAGGCGGCGCGTCGACGCGCGACCCGCGGCTCTTCTTCGCCGGCTACGGGCCGCAGGCCTCCACCATCGGGGCGAACCGTGCGGGGCGCGCCATCGCCCGACAGGTCGTCGCGCGGCTGTCGGAGAGCGACGCCGAACGCCGGGGGTGAGGGCGGCGCCCGGCCCGGGTCACGGGCGGCGGGGCGGGTGGACGTCGTGCGTGGCCGACCAGACGGCGACGGCGGCCGCGGCGGACCAGGCCTGGGGGCGGCACGAGGCGGGGTAGGGCACGGGCGACGGCACCTCGCGGGACGAGTCGCCCGAGTGCAGCTCGGGCATGCGGTGGTCGAAGGCCGGCGCCGCGGACAGCAGCCCTTCGGCGAGCCGGGCCGCCTCGGCGGGGAACCCCGCTCGGGCGAGACCCTGGATCGCGATGGCCGTGTCGTGGCTCCAGACGCTGCCCCCGTGGTAGCTCAGGGGCCAGTAGCCGGCGCTGTCGGTGGACATCGTGCGCAGCCCGAAGCCGCTGGACAGCTCGGGTGAGACGAGGCGGCGGGCGACCAGCGCCTCCTCGTCGGGGTCGAGCAGTCCGGTGCCGAGCAGGTGCCCGAGGTTGCTCGTGACCGTGTCGACCGGCCGCTTGGCCGCGTCGAGGGCGATCGCCGGGTAGGCGCCCGCGGCGTCGTCGACCCAGAAGGAGGCGCGGAACCGGTCGCGCAGGCGCCCCGCCCAGTCGCGCCACGCGTCGCCGCCCGCCCGACCGAAGGCGTCGAGCAGGTCGGCCCCGTGCACGGCCGCCTCGTAAGCGTAGGCCTGCACCTCGCAGAGCGCGATCGGCCCCTCGGCGAGGGTGCCGTCGCGCCACTGGACGCTGTCGCCGGAGTCCTTCCAGCCCTGGTTCGCCAGGCCGTGCCCGGTCTCGTCGACGTACTCGAGCAGCAGGTCGCCGTCGCTGTCGCCCGAGTCGCGCATCCAGGCCAGGGCCGCCTCGAGGTGCGGCAGCAGCGCCTCGACCTCGGCGGCCGGCAGGCCCCAGCGCCACGCGTCGTGCAGCAGGCAGACCCAAAGTGCCGTCGCGTCGACGGTGCCGTAGTAGAGCGGGGGCAGGCTGACGCCCTCACCGGGGATCGTCAACGTCTGCTGGCGCAGCTCGTGCATGATCTTGCCGGGTTGCTCGGCCGTCTCGGGCACGTGCCGCGTGCCCTGCAGGCCGGCCAGAACCCGCAGCGTGCCGGCCGCGACCGTCAGGTCGAGGGGCAGGGTGAATCGGGCGGCCCAGAGCGAGTCCCGACCGAAGAGCGTGAAGAACCAGGGCGCCCCGGCGGCGTAGAAGACGTCGTCGGGCGACGTCGTCGTGGTCAAGCGGAGCGCCGCCAGGTCGTCGCGGGCCCGGTCGACCCAGCGGGCGAGCCGGTCGTCGCGCGGTGCCGGGTCGAGGTCGGCCCAGTGCAGCGGCGTGCGCACGCCCCGGACCACGGCGTCGGGGGCGGTCGCGACGAGGTCGAGTCCGACCGTCACGGAACCCCGGGCGGGCACGACGGCGACCCACTCGACGACGAGACCGGCGGGGGTCGCCCGCACCGCGCCTCCTCGGGTCTCGAGGTCGACGAGCACGCCCTCGGCCCGCCAGGAGGCGCGGGTGCCGTCGACCGCGAGCGTCACGTCACGCACGGGCTCACCCGCGATGCCGGCCTTGACGTGGTCCATGGCGGAGGCGTCCGGCCGGAGGGTCGCCGCGACGGTGACCGTGAGCTCGCGGCCCAGCCGGGAGGTGATCGTGTGGCGTTCGTGGACGCCCGTCGTCGTGACGTCGCGGAGCGAGCTCAGGCGGACGTCGGGGTCGGCTCCGGCGTCGTCGAGGCCGCGCAGCAGCGACTCGAACCGGACGGCCGAGGCACCGAGGGGCACCGTGGCCACGTGCTCGGGCACGAGGCCGTCGACCGTGATGCCGTGCCCGGCGACGAGGCGCACGTCGCCGAGGTAGACGCCGTGGATCGTCGCCGCCCCCATCGAGCCGTCGGCGGCCGACCAGGCCTGGGCCGGAGCCCGCAGGACGACCGTCTCAGCGGCGAGGAAGGGCTGGAGGCCGGGGGTCGGGGTCGACCGCTCGGCGTGGTCGGAGTCGAGGGGGGAGGTCTGGGTCATCGGGGGCTCCTGGGGCTCCGGGTGGCGGGCGTGGGGTGCGACGGGGTGGGGGTCGCGGTGCGGGTCACTCTTTGACGGCCCCGGCGCTGGCGTTCATGATGCGGCGCTGGAACACGAAGAAGACGATCGCGACCGGGATGGTCATCACCGCCGCGGCCGCGAGCTTGATCGGGTACTGCGACCCCTGGCTGAGCTGCCCGGAGGCGAGGCTCGCCACGCCCTTGGTCAGGGTGGTCAGCTCGGGCGACTGGGTCGACACGATGAAGTGCGAGAGTTCGTTCCACGACCCCTGGAACGACAGGATGATGATCGTCACGAGCGCGGGCCGGGCCATCGGCAGCACGATCGACCAGAAGACCCGGAAGGTGCCGGCGCCGTCGATGCGGGCCTGCTCTTCGACGCTGCGGGGGATCGACTCGAAGAAGTTCTTCATGATGAAGACCCCGGCGGCGTCGGTCAGCAGCGGCACGATCATGCCCGAGTACGAGTCGTACATGCCGAGCTGGTTGATGACCAGGAACTTCGGGATCAGCAGCACGACCGTCGGCACCGCCATCACGCCGATCAGCAGCACGAAGATGACGTTGCGCCCGCGGAACTGCAGCCGCGCGAGGGCGTAGCCGGCCAGCGAGTTGAAGAACACCCGCCCGAGCGTCACCACGATCGTCACGATCGCCGAGTTCTGGAACCAGGTCGGGAAGTCGCTGTTGAGGAACAACTGGCGGTAGGCGGCGACCGTCGGCGTGATCGGGATCAACGCCAGCGGGTCGGAGGCCGCCTCGGGGTCGGTCTTGAACGACGTCGCCACGTTGATCAGGAACGGCAGGATGTAGATCGCCGCGATGACGATCAGCACGGCGTAGAGCACCGAGGTGCCGGCGACGCGTCGCGTGCTGCGGGGCTCACGGCCGACGGGTCGCGGCGAGGCCGGGGGACGCGCGACCGGCGAGGAGGGGTTCGCCCGGTCGGCGATCGGTGCGGTCGTGGTCATCGCTCGACTCCTGTCGTGTAGAGCCGGGTGCGTCTCTTCGACACGGCCCGTTCGCGCAGCACGATGCGCTGCAGGATCGTCAACGCGACGATGATGACGAACAGCACGAAGGCGATGGCCGCGCCGCGGCCCCACTCTTGTTCGCCGAACGCCGAGGTGTACGAGAGGTAGGCGGGGGTCAGCGTGGTCTTCTGCGGGCCACCCTGGGTGCCGGTGTAGATCTGGTCGAAGACCTGCCAGGTGCCGATGAGGCCGAGGGTGAGCACGGTGAAGAGCGTCGGTCGCAGTTGCGGCAGCGTGATGCGCCAGAAGCGCTGCCAGCCGCTCGCGCCGTCCATCATCGCGGCCTCTTGCACGTCGCCGCCGAGGTTCTGCAGGGCCGCCAGGAAGAGCAGCATGAACGTGCCGCTGGTGGTGAAGACGGCCATCAGGATGAACGCGGACATCGCGACCGACGGCCCGGCCAGCCAGTCCCACCAGCTGACGCCGAGGGCGGTGTGGTCGGCCAGCAGGGCCGGGGGCTGCGTGACGCCGACGACGGCGAGCAGGTTGTGCAGCACGCCGCTGGCGTCGTTGAACCACGCGGGCCCGGTGATGCCGACGAACGAGAGCAGCTTGTTCACCGCGCCGCTCTGCGAGAACAGGAACAGCCACAGGACGGTGATGGCGACCGAGCTGGTCACCGACGGGAAGTAGAAGGCGGTGCGGAAGAACCCGCGGCCGCGCAGCACCTGGCGGTTCACCAGCACGGCGAGCAGCAGGGCCACGGCGGTCTGGATCGGCACGACGAGGATCACGTACCAGGCGTTGTTGCGCAGGCTCAGGCCGAAGTCGCGCTCGGCCAGGCCGCCGCCGCCGAGCAGGTCTCGGTAGTTCTGCGCCCCGACGAAGCCGACGCCGGCCGCGAAGGGGGAGCCCCGGCCGGTCCAGTCCGAGACGCTGACCCAGAGGGCCATCAGCACGGGCACGGCCAGGAAGAGGCCGAGGACGATCAGCACGGGCGAGACGAATAACCAGCCCGAGAGGCCCTCGCCGCGCGAGACGGCGCTGCGCCGGCGGGGGGGCTTGGTCGAGATCGCGGTCATGGGGACTGCCTTTCGTGCGCTGTCTCGGTCGGGGAGCGCGAGGCACCGCGCCGGGGGAGGCGCGGTGCCCCGAGGGCTACTGGAGGATCGCTTCGAAGTTCTTCTGCGCGGACTCGAGGATCGTCTTCGGGTCGCCGTCCTTCAGGCCGGAGAGCTGCGAGTTGAAGTCGCTGATCACGGCGGCGGAGCCGTCCTGCGTGGGCGTGCCCTGGGCGAACTCGACCGAGTCGAGGAACGCGGCCTGGTCGGGGTTGTCGGACTTCCAGGTGTCGGCGGCCGACTGGATCGAGGGCATGACGCCGAACGCGTCGGCGAAGGCGAGCTGCTGGTCGGTGCTCGTCAGCTGCTCGACGAGGTCGACGGCGGCCTGCTGGTTGGGGCTGTCGGCGGCGATGCCCCAGCAGTTGGTGAACTGCAACGTGCCCTGGCCGCCGGGGCCGGCGGGCAGCTCGGCCACCTGGTACGACACGTCGGGGTAGTCGTTGGTGAGTGCGCCGGTGATCCAGTTGCCCTCGATGGTCATCGCCGCCTTGCCCGTGCCGAAGGCCTCGCCACCCCAGCCCGCGCCGAGGTCGCTCGAGAACGCGGCGTCGCCGCTGGTCAGCAGGTCTTTCACGTAGGTCAGCGCCTCGACGTTCTCGGACGAGTCGAGCGTCGCCTCGGTGCCGTCGGCGTTGGTCACCGCGCCGCCGGCCTGCGCCATGAACGCGCCCACCCGGGCGTACTCGGGGCTGAAGGCCAGGCCCACGTGGTCGGCCGTCGTGAGCTTCGCGGCGACCGCCTTCAGCGAGTCCCAGTCGGTCGGGACGTCGGCGTCGGTCAGGCCGGCCGCGGCCCACATGTCGGTGTTGATGATCAGGCCGAGGGTCGAGAAGTCCTTCGGTGCGCAGTAGAACTGGTCGTCGAGCGTGAAGCTGTCGACGAGGGTCGGGAAGAAGTCGCCCTTGTTGGCGAGCTGGTCTCCGTAGGCCAGCAGGCTGCCGTTGCCGGCGAAGCCCGCGAGCGTGTCGGTCGACACGTAGAACACGTCGGCCGGCTTGCCCGAGGCGAAGCCCTGGCTGAGCTGCTGCGGCAGGTCGGAGGCCACGCTGACCTCGGCGCCGGTGCCCGAGTCGTCGGACCAGCTCGCGACGGCGTCGGTGACGGCCTTCGTCTCGGCGTCGCCGCTCGAGCCGATCAGCACCGTCAGCGAGTCGTCGCTGCTGGTGAGGGCGCCGTCGCTCGCGGCGCCCGACCCCTCGCTGAAACCGGAGCCGCAGGCCGTGAGGCCCAGGGCGGTGATGGTCGTGAGGGCGGCTGCTGCCGCCAGGCGGGTCGTGCGTCGTCGCATGGTGGGCCTCTCGTCGCGTCGTTGCGATGGTGCGGGTGCTGTGGTCGGGTCGGGGTGAGGTGCCGGGTGGAGCGGGGCGGACGATCTATTTGATCGATCAAATCCGTGAGGTCAGAGTAAGCAGGCCGCCCGGCGGGTGTCAAGACCAGGGTGCTGGGAGCCGCCGGGGGGCGCCCGAGCCCTGGGGTAACGTGACCGGAGGCCGCCGACCGGCGCCGGGGCGGAGGGCGAGATGACTCGGGTGCCCGCACCGCGCCTCCCGACCGTCAGCGACGTCGCCTCGGTCGCCGGAGTGTCTCGGCAGACCGTCTCGAACGTGCTCAACGCGCCCGACATCGTGCGCCCCGACACGCGGGGTCGCGTCGAGCGGGCCATCGCCGACCTCGGCTACCGCCCGCACGCGTCGGCGAGGAGGCTGCGCACCCGCAAGAGCTCGACCATCGGCATCCGGCTCGACCCCGTGCAGAACGGCATCTCGGGCGCGGTGCTCGACCGCTTCCTGCACGCCGTCACCGAACAGGCCGACGCCCTCGACCACCGCATCCTGCTGTACACCGCGGCCGGGCCCGACGACGAGATCGCCCAGTTCCGCCGCCTGCTCGACGGCGCCGACGTCGACGGCTTCGTGCTCACCTCGACCTTCTTCGACGACCCGCGCACCGAGTGGCTGATCGACGCCGGTGCCGACTTCGTCACCTTCGGCCGGCCCTGGGGGCTCGACGACATGGGCGACCCGCAGCACCGCTGGGTCGACGTCGACGGCCGGGCCGGCGTGGCCTCGGCGACCGACGACCTGCTGGGGCGCGGCGCGACCCACGTGGCCTTCCTCGGCTGGCCCGAGGGGTCGGGCGCCGGGGACGACAGGAGGCGCGGGTGGCGTGACGCCCTCGGGTCGCGGGGCACGCTCGACCCGGCCTCGATCGACGCGCTCGACCTGGCCGTCGAGGACTCGGTGCCGCTCGCATCGGCCGCCGTGCGCGCGGCGCTCGCCGCAGGAGTCACGGTGGACGCCGTCGTGTGCGCGAGCGACACCCTCGCGCTCGGGGCGTCGGTCGTGCTCGGCTCGACGGTGCCGGTCGTGGGCTACGACGACACCCCGGTCGCCTCGGCGCTCGGGCTGTCGAGCGTCGAGCAGCCGCTCGTCGAGGTCGCGGGGGCCGTGCTGTCGCTGCTGCTCGACGACAGCGAGCCGCGGCACCGCCTGCTACGGCCGCACACGATCTGGCGCTGAGGCGCCCCGAGGTGCGGCTACTTCTTCTTGCGGGGGGAGGTGCCGGTCGAGTTGCGGGCGGCCGAGCGGGCCTTGCGGGCGGCGGCGCCACCTCCGCGATTGCCCGTGGCCGAACCCGGTGCGCGCGGGGTCTGCTTCGGTCCGGGCTTCGAGCCGGCCGAGCCGGTCTGCGCGGGCTGGACGTCCAGGCCTCGTTGCATCGCGCCTCCTTCGAGAGCTGCTCCGGCGCGGCCGTCGGGGCCCGCGTCGGCGCCCAGAGCGCCTCCGGCGGCACCGGATCGGCGACCGGCGGGTTCGAGCACGCGGCGCGGCACCGGGCGGGGGCGGATGGGCTCGCCACGGCGGTCCTGGCCGGGGATCGGCCGCGAACGACGCCCGTAGAGCACCTCGGACGAGTCGAGCAGCCACGGCACGAGCGAGATCGTCACGCCGTGCACGAGCATGAGCTTCTGACGGATGCGGCGGCTCTTGTGGTTGTGCAGCGCGGCCTCCCACCAGTGGCCGACGATGTAGATCGGCGTGTAGACCGTCACGACCTCGCTGCCGTGCTCTTCGCGGTGGGCCTTGATGTACTTGATCAGCGGCATGCTGATGTCGCGGTACGGCGAGGCGACGATGCGCAGCGGCACCTCGATGTCCTGCTCGGCCCACTGGCGTTGCAGCAGCGCAGTGGCCTCGTCGTCGATGCCCACGTGGATCGCCTCGAGCGACTCGTGCCGCGCGGCGATGGCGTAGTCGAGGGCCTTCAACACGGGCTTCTGCATCGTGCCGACCAGCACGATGGCGTGGTCGCCGTGCGAGCCGAACTGCGTCGTGGCATCGGGTTCGATCTCGACCAGCACGTCGCGGTAGTAGCGGTTCACGCCGAGCATCAGCACGAACAGGATCGGCATGATGACGAACACGAGCCAGGCGCCGTGCGTGAACTTGGTCACCGTCACGACGATGAGCACCGACGCGGTCAGCAGGGCACCGAACGCGTTGATGCCGCGAGCCCGGTACACGGCACCCCGGTCGGCGCAGCCCTCGCGCAGCATGCGGGTCCAGTGCACGACCATGCCGGTCTGACCGAGCGTGAACGACACGAAGACGCCGATGATGTACAGCTGGATGAGCCCCGTGACGCTGGCCTGGTACACGAGCAGGATGGCGCAGGCCACCAGCGCCAGCACGATCACGCCGTTCGAGTAGATCAGTCGGTCGCCGCGCGTGTTGAGGGCCTTGGGGGCGTACTGGTCGCGGGCCAGGATCGAACCGAGCAGCGGGAACCCGTTGAACGCCGTGTTCGCCGCCAGCAGTAGCACCGCCGCCGTGCAGGCCTGGATCACGTAGAACGGGATGCCGAACAGGGCCCCGCCGAACACCGCGCTCGCGATCTGCGCGATCAGGCTGCGCTGCGGCGTGGTGGCACAGTCGACGAACCCTTGCAGGTCGCAGGCGTTCTCGGCGTAGTGCACCTTCGCGATCAGGGCGACGGCGACGAGGCCGGCGAACAGGACGATGGCGATGCTGCCCATCAGCACGAGGGTCTTCTGGGCGTTCTGCACCTTCGGGCGGCGGAACGCGGGCACGCCGTTCGCGATGGCCTCGACGCCGGTCAGGGCCGAGCACCCGCTCGAGAACGCGCGCAGCAGCAGCAGGATGAACGCCGCCTGCGTGAGCTGGTCGGCCTGCACCGTGTAGTCGGCGCTCTCGGCGACGGGCGGGTCGCCGAGAGCGGTGCGCACGAGGGCGATCACGATCATGACGAAGACGCTCGACACGAAGAGGTAGGTGGGGATCGCGAAGGCCTTGCTCGACTCGCGCACGCCGCGCAGGTTGACGGCCGCCAGCAGGACGACGAAGAAGACGGCGAGCTCGACCCGCACCGGTGCCAGTTCGGGCACGGCCGAGATGATGTTGTCGACGCCCGAGGCGACCGACACGGCCACGGTCATGACGTAGTCGACGAGCAGCGCCGAGGCGACCACGAGCCCGGCCTTCTCGCCGAGGTTCTTGTGGGCGACCTCGTAGTCGCCGCCGCCCGACGGGTACGCCTTGATCAACTGGCGGTACGAGGCGACCACGACCAGCAGCAGGACGACCACCGCGACGGCGACCCACGGCGCGAGCGTGAGGAACCCGAGGCCGCCGATCAGCAGGATCATCAGCAGTTCTTGCGGCGCGTAGGCCACCGAGCTGAGCGGGTCGCTGGCGAAGATCGGCAGTGCGAGGTGCTTCGGCAGCAGCTGCCCCTCGAGCTTCTCCGAGGGCAGGGGTTCACCGATCAGCCAACGCTTCGGCGACCGGGTGTCGTTGGTCACGAGCGGCGACTCTACTCCCGTGCGAGGGCGTGTCAACTTCGCTCGCGGGCGGTTTATTCCCGGTCAGCGTGGGTCCGTCCGAACTGATTCGTACCGGCGCGGCGTCAGGCGGGTGAGGAGGCGCGGGCCGGGACCACGACGGAGGTCGCCACCCGGCGCCGGGCGAAGAGCGGCAACGTGATCGCCACGAGCGGGCCGATCAGCAGAGCCTCGGCGGCCGTGCCGATGCCGACCTGGCCGCCGAGCAGCCAGCCCGCGGCCAGGACCGTGAGCTCGATGACGGTGCGGGCGACGCCCACCCGCCAACCCAGTCGGGCGTGCAGGCCGAGCATGAGACCGTCACGCGGGCCCGGCCCGAAGTCGGCCCCGATGTAGAGGCCGCTCGCGACGGCGAGCAACAGCAGACCACCCGCGAAGGTCAGGCCCTGCGCCCACCACTCGGTCTGTTGCGGCAGCACGCGCAGGCCGAGGTCGGCGACCGGGCCGATCATCAGCGTGTTGGCGATCGTGCCGAAGCGGGGGCGCTGGCGCAGGGGTATCCAGAGCAGCAGCACGACCAAGCTCGTGACGAACGTGACGGTGCCGAACGTCAGCCCGGTGTGCCGGACGAGCCCCTGCGAGAGCACGTCCCAGGGGGCGACGCCGATGCCGGCGCGGATCATGACGGCGATGGCGAAGCCGTAGGCGGTGAGGCCGACGAACAACTGCAGCAGGCGACGCGAGAGGAGCATGAGGTCGATCCAATCGCCCGACTGGCCTGGTGGCAAGGGTCCAATCGGCCTAGGGTGGCCGCGTGACCAACCTCGACCACGGTGCCACCACCGTCTCGTCGCGAGCGCTCGGGGTGCTGCTCGACTCGTGGCGCGCCTCCTCGGCTCCCGGCTACCTGGCGCTCGCCGACCGCATCCGCCTGCTCGTGCTCGACGGGCGGCTGCCGGTCGGCACGCGCCTGCCGTCCGAACGTGACCTCTGCGCGCACCTCGGGGTCAGCCGGACGACCGTGGCCGCGGCCTATGCCGCCCTCCGCGACTCGGGGCACGTCGACAGCGTGCGTGGCAGTGGCAGCGTCGTGCGCCTGCCGGCCCGTGCCTCGGTGCCGCGCCCGACGACGACCGAGGGGCTGCTCGACCTGACGAAGGCGGCCCTGCCCGCGGTCGACGGCATCGCCGAGGCGGCCCAGCGGGCGGCGGGTCGGCTCGGGGCCTACCTCGACGACCCGGGCTACGACCCGGTCGGGCGGCCCGTGCTGCGCGAGGCCGTCGCCGAACGGTATCGACGGCGCGGACTCGAGACGAGCGCCGAGCAGATCGTCGTCACCCTCGGGGCGCAGCACGCGATCGCGCTGCTCGCCCGCGTGCTGGTCTCGCGCGGTGACCGGGCCGTCGTCGAGGCGCCCGGCTACCCGCACGCCTTCGAGGCCCTCCGCGGGGCCGGCGCCCGCCTCGTGCCGGTCAGCGTGACCGTCGACGACGGCTGGGACGAAGCGGCACTGATGCAGACCCTGCGTCGCACCAGCCCGCCGGTGGCCTACCTGATGCCCGACTTCCACAACCCCACGGGCGCGACGATGCCCGCCGACCAGCGGGTGCGGGTGCTCGAGGCGGCAGCGGACGAGGGCACCGTGGTGATCGCCGACGAGACCATGGCCGAGATGGCGATCGACGGGGTGGGTCCGGGCTCGCGCGTCGAGCGGCCCCTGCCGATGGCCGCGTACGGACGGGCCGTCACGATCGGCTCGGTCGGCAAGTCGCTCTGGGGCGGCCTGCGCATCGGGTGGATCCGCGCCGAACGCCCGCTCGTCGACCGGCTCGTGCGCGCCCGCTCGGCGGGCGACCTGGGCACGCCCGTACTCGAGCAGCTGGTGGTCGCCGAGTTGCTCGGCGACTTCGACCGCGTGCTGGAGGCGCGGGCCGGCCACCTGAGACGAGGTCGCGACCGCGTCGTCCACGGCCTGCGCGAGGCGTTCCCGTCCTGGCAGGTGCCGTCGCCGGCGGGCGGGCTCACCACCTGGGTCGGACTCGGAGCGCCGGTCAGCTCGCAGCTCACCCTCGCCGCCCGCCGCGAGGGGCTGCTGCTCGCCGCCGGTCCGGTGTTCGGCATCGACGGGGCGTTCGAGCGGTTCCTGCGCGTGCCGTTCTCGTACGCCGACAGCGACACCGACCGCGCGCTCGCGGCCCTGCGCGCGGCGTGGGACGGGGTCGACGGGGTGCAGGTGCCGGCCTCGCCGCTGCTGGCCGAGGTGGTCTGAGGGGAGAACGGCGGCTCGTCCACACCTCGGCGACCGGCCGGGGTTCTGCACAGCGTGTAAGAAAGCGCCGCCAGTTCCCAGAGAGGCTGGTGACAATGGAGGCGCGGTGCACGTCGTTCACCGCGCCTCCTCCGCTCTCCCTCTCACCACCGGAGCACCGTGCATCTGCTGTCCGTCTTCAGCCTGCGCAACCGCGCGCTGATCGCCCTCGTCACCATCGTCGTCGCCGTCTTCGGTGGCATCGCCCTCACCTCGCTCAAGCAGGAGCTCGCGCCCAACGTGCAGTTCCCGCAGATCGCGATCGTCAGCTCGTACCCGGGTGCCACGCCCGAGGTCGTGAACGAGGACGTCTCGACCCCGATCGAGCAGGCCGTCCAGATCATCCCCGGCCTCGAGGGCACCTCGGCGACCTCGAGCACCTCGCAGAGCACGGTCTCGGCCGAGTTCACCTACGGCACCGACCTCGACTCGGCCGAGCAGAAGATCCAGTCGGCGATCAACCGGCTCTCGCTGCCCGACTCGGTCGACACCCAGGTCGTCACGGGCAGCCTCGACGACCTGCCGGTCATCCAGATCGCCGTCACCGGCTACGACTCCGCGGACTCGCAGGCCCTCGTCGACCGGCTGACCACCGTCACGGTGCCCGACCTGCAGAAGCTCGACGGCGTCCGCGAGGCCTCGATCTACGGCGACGCCGGCCAGCGCGTCACCATCTCGCCCGACCAGACGGCGCTCACCGCCGCGGGGCTGACGACCGCCGCCTTCCAGGACGCCCTCGACGCCAACGGCACGCTCATCCCCGGCGGCACCATCACGCAGGACGGCAAGACCCTGTCCATCCAGGCGGGTCAACGACTCACCAGCGTCGACGAGATCCGCGCCCTGCCGCTGCTCGGCGGCACCTCGGCCGCCACGATCGGCGACGTCGCCGACGTGCAGCTGACCGGTGCCCCTGTCACCTCGATCAGCCGGGTCGACGGGCAGGACGCCCTGACGGTCGCCATCACCAAGACCCTCGACGCCAACACCGTCGACGTCTCGCAGACCGTCCGCGACGCCATCCCGAGCCTCGCCTCCGACCTGGGTGACGGCGTGGAGCTCACGGTGGTGTTCGACCAGGCGCCGTTCATCCAGCAGTCGATCGACGCGCTCGCCGAAGAGGGGCTGCTCGGCCTCGTGTTCGCCGTGATCGTCATCCTGATCTTCCTGCTGTCGATCCGGTCGACCATCGTCACGGCGATCAGCATCCCGACGAGCGTGCTGATCACGTTCATCGGGCTCCAGGCCGCGAACTACACGCTCAACATCCTGACCCTGGGCGCGTTGACGATCGCCATCGGCCGCGTGGTCGACGACTCGATCGTCGTCATCGAGAACATCAAGCGGCACCTCACCGCGGGCGTCGACCGGCTCGAGGCGATCAAGGTCGGCGTGCGCGAGGTGGCGGGCGCCATCACCGCCTCGACGGTCACGACCGTCGTGGTGTTCCTCCCGCTGGCGTTCGTCGGCAACATCACCGGCGAGCTGTTCCGGCCGTTCGCCCTGACGGTGACCATCGCGCTCGTCGCGTCGTTGTTCGTCGCGCTCACGATCGTGCCGGTGCTGGCCTACTGGTTCCTCCGGGCGCCGAAGGCCCACAAGCACGCTCCGGGCGGCGAGGCCGCCGCCGTCGAGGGGGCGACGACCGAGTCGTTGACGACCCGCGCCTCCGACCCGTCCGACACCCGGCCGCTCGACCGCCTGCGTCGCGCCTACGTCCCCGTGCTGCGGGGCACCCTGAAGCGTCCGGTCGTGACGATCCTCGTGGCACTGCTGATCCTGGTGGGCACGGGCGCCGTCATCCCCTTCATGAAGACGAACTTCCTCGGGGCTAGCGGGCAGAACACGTTCACCGTCACGCAGACCCTGCCGCCCGCGTCGAGCCTGCAGACGCAGTCCGACGCCGCCGACCGGGTCGAGCAGGTGCTCGAGGGCGTCGACGGCATCGAGACGGTGCAGCTGACCATCGGCTCGAGCGGCACGTCGATCGCGAGCTTCCTCGGCGGCTCGGGCGACAGCACGGTCACCTACTCGATCACGACCGACGAGAGCGCCGACCAGGACGCCCTGCAGGCCGACGTCCGCTCGCAGCTGGACGACGTCACCGATGCCGGCGAGATCGAGGTCTCGGCGTCGAGCGGGTTCGGCACGAGCAACGACATCACCGTCGACGTCACGGCACCCGACCCCGACAGTCTGCAGACCGCGACGGATGCGGTGCTGAAGAAGGTGCAGGGACTTCCCGGCACCGCCGAGGCCAGCTCGAACCTGCAGGCGGCCCAGCCGGTCATCGGCGTGCAGGTCGACCGTGCCGCCGCCGCGGCGCTCGGCTACAGCGAGGTCGCCGTGGGCGGCATCGTGTCGCAGGCGATCCAGCCCTTCCGGGTGGGGTCGCTCGAGATCGACGACAGCTCGGTCGACGTCTACACGGTCGACCCGACGCCGCCGGCGACCCTCGACGAGCTCAAGGCCCTCGAGCTGCCGAGCCCGACCGGACCCGTGCGACTCGACTCCATCGCCACGGTCGAGCAGACGACCGGCCCGACCTCGGTCACGACGACCGACGCGGTGCGTTCGGCGACCGTGACGATCACGCCGTCGGGCGACGACCTCTCGGCCGCGGGCACCGAGGTGTCGGACGCCGTGGCCGCGGTCGAGCTGCCCGACGGCACCGACGCCACGATCGGCGGGGCGACGGCCGACCAGGCCAACGCGTTCTCGCAGCTCGGTCTCGCCGTGCTGATCGCCATCCTGATCGTCTACATCGTCATGGTGGCGACGTTCCGCAGCCTGATCCAGCCGTTGCTGCTGCTCGTGTCGATCCCGTTCGCCGCGACCGGGGCGATCCTGCTGCAGCTGGCCTCGGGCGTGCCCCTCGGCGTCGCGTCGCTGATCGGCGTGCTCATGCTCGTCGGCATCGTCGTGACCAACGCCATCGTGCTGATCGACCTGGTCAACCAGTACCGCGAGAAGGGGCTGAGGGTGCGCGAGGCCCTGCTCGAGGGGGCGTCGCGCCGGTTGCGGCCGATCCTCATGACGGCGGCGGCCACGATCTTCGCGCTCACCCCGATGGCGCTCGGCGTGACCGGGCACGGCGGCTTCATCTCGCAGCCACTCGCCATCGTCGTCATCGGCGGGCTCGTGTCGTCCACCCTGCTGACGCTCGTGGTCTTGCCGGTCATCTACTACCTGTTCGAGCGCATCGGCGAACGTCGGGCCGACCGGCGGGCGGCGGAGGCTGCCGAGCAGGCTGCCACCCGGGTGTGACGACGGCCCGCGTGCCGGATTCGGCGTCGACACGTGTCGGAAGGCGGGCGAGTCCGTGCTCGACGGGCCGACGCGCCGGCCCGTCCGGCACGAACTCGCCCGTGCTGCCGTGCTGCCGTGCTGCCGTGCTGCCGTGTAGCGCAGGCTTCGCTCACCGATCGAGCCGGGGCGGCGGGGCTCCGGTCACCGATCGACCCGAGGAGGCGGGGCTTCCGGTTCGGGGGAGGCTCGGGTATCGTGGGTGGGTCGGCTCAAGACACCGCGCCTGTGGCGCGAGCACATCGGCACCTGCGGGTGCCGATGTGCACAGCTTTGAACAGCACGAGGGTTTGTAAGTCTTGTGGGCCGGATTCCCGTCGAGTCACGACGGGATGAATTCACGATTGTGAACGGTCCTGGTCAATGGCTGCCCGGGTATTTCTTCGCGTCATCTCTGACAAGCCCGGAAAGAACTCCTCCATGTCTCCTTACGACAACTCACGCCCGCGCACCGACCGCACCGGTGGTGCACCCAAGGCCGGATCGAAGAGCCCCAAGCACCGCGGCCACCGCGCCGACGAGGTCGGAGCCCCGGCCGCCAAGAAGCGCTGGGACGCCAGCGAGCGTGCCGACCGCGGACGCCGCGAGTTCGGCACCCGCGACGGCGGTGGCAACCGTGCCCCCGGCGCCGCCCGTTCCGAGGACCGTCGCCCCAACTGGGAGCCCCGCGAGAAGCCGGCCGGTGGCAACCGCTTCGGCAACCGCGACTTCGACAGCCGCAACGGCGAGCGTGGCCGCGACGCGGCGCCCCGTTTCGGCCGCGACGGTGGCCGTGAGGCCGCCCGGGGATACGGCCGTGACGGTGGCCGCGACGCCGCCCGTGGCTCCGACCGCGGACCCCGCTCGTGGGACCGTTCGGACCGCCCCGCCCGCGACGACCGCGCCCCCCGCAGCGACGACCGCGGCCCTCGCAGCTACGACCGCTCCGACCGTCCGGCCCGTGACGATCGTGCTCCCCGTTCGTACGACCGCTCCGACCGCCCGGCTCGCGACGACCGCGCTCCCCGCAGCTACGACCGCAGCGACCGCCCGGCTCGCGACGACCGCGCCCCGCGTTCGTACGACCGCGACGCCCGTCCGGCCCGTGACGACCGCTCGCGTGACGACCGCCCCCAGCGCTCGTACGGTGACCGTCCCGAGCGCGGTGGCCGCGCCTCCGGTGGTTTCGACCGCGACGCCCGCCCGGCACGCAGCTTCGACCGCAGCGACCGCCCCGCTCGTGACGACCGCGCCCCGCGCAGCTTCGACCGCAACGACCGCGGCGACCGCCCGGCCCGTGTCGGCGACCGGTCGAGCGACTTCTACCCGAAGCGCGACGCGGCGACGCACTACTCGCCCGAGGACGACGTCAAGCTCGAGAAGCTCAAGGCCGAGGTCGTCACCGCGGCCGACGTCGAGGGCGTGAGCTTCGGCGACCTGGGCCTCGGTGACAACATCGAGCGCCAGCTGGCCTCGATGGGTGCCGCGGCTCCGTTCGCGATCCAGGCGGCGACGATCCCCGACGTGCTCGCCGGTCGCGACGTGCTCGGCCGTGGCCGCACGGGCTCGGGCAAGACGATCGCCTTCGGCGCCCCGCTGGTCGAGAAGCTGATGGAGAACAACGGCGCGAAGAACCGCAAGATGGGCCGCAAGCCCCGCGCGCTGATCCTCGCCCCGACCCGTGAGCTCGCGATGCAGATCGACCGCACCGTGCAGCCCATCGCCCGTTCGGTCGGCCTGTTCACCACGCAGGTCTACGGCGGCGTGCCCCAGCAGCGTCAGGTCGGTGCGCTCAACCGCGGCGTCGACATCGTGATCGGCACCCCCGGCCGCATCGAGGACCTCATCGACCAGGGTCGTCTCGACCTCAGCGAGGTCGTCGTGACCGTGCTCGACGAGGCCGACCACATGTGCGACCTCGGGTTCCTCGAGCCGGTGCAGCGCATCATCCGCGAGACCGCCACGGTCCGCCCGGACGGCGCCCGCGCCCAGAAGCTGCTCTTCAGCGCGACCCTCGACAAGGGCGTGGCGAAGCTCGTCGACGAGTTCCTGGTCGACCCGGCCGTGCACGAGGTCGCCGGCGAGGACCAGGCCAGCGCCACGATCGACCACCGCGTGCTGCTGATCGAGCAGCGCGACAAGACCGCGGTCATCGAGCAGCTCGCCTCGGGCGGTGGCAAGACCCTGGTCTTCGCCCGCACCCGCGCCTTCGCCGAGCAGCTCGCCGACCAGCTCGAGGACGCCGGCATCCGCTCGACGAGCCTGCACGGCGACCTGAACCAGGCCCGCCGCACGCGCAACCTGCAGCTGCTCACCAGCGGCAAGGTCAACGTGCTCGTCGCCACCGACGTCGCCGCCCGCGGCATCCACGTCGACGACATCGAGCTCGTCGTCCAGGCCGACATGCCCGACGAGTACAAGACCTACATGCACCGCTCAGGCCGCACCGGCCGCGCCGGCAAGGAGGGCACCGTCGTCACGCTCATCACGCGCCAGCGCCGCCGTCGCATGGAAGAGCTGCTCGACCGCGCCGAGATCGACGCCGAGATGATCGAGGCCCGCTCGGGCGACCGCCTGATCGACGAGCTCGCGGGCGTGCAGGCGTAGCGAGCGCTCCCCGGGGCGCGCACCGCGCCTCCTGGTCTCGAACCCCGTTCCGAACGAAGAACCCCGCAACTCTGGGTTCATCGTTCGGAACGGGGTTCTTCGTCGTGCGGCCGCCGTGCCAGGCAGGCAGGCAGGCGAGGCGAGGAGGCGCGGTGCCGGCCGGCCGCGGACGTCGCGTGGACGGGGAGGCGGCTTGTAGGCCTCGCGCCCCCTAGTCTCTCGATGTGCCCCCGACCCGTGACCGCCCCGGCTTGATGCGCGTGCGCCTGGAGAACCGGTGGCGGTGGCACGTGGTCGACCCGTCGCTCGACGCGGCGGCGGCCGACGCGGCGGTGGCCGAGCTGCGGCGGCGGAACGCGGGGACGAACGTGGGGCCGGTGCGAAGGGTGGTCCGGTACGCGCCGCTGTTCGCGTTCGTGTTCGTGGTCCTGGCGGGGACAGGGGGGCTCGTCGTCGTCCTCGAGGCGGCCGGGCTGACCGAGCCGTTGGCGGAAGGGACCGTCTTCGTCGTCGGTGGGGTCGCCCTGCTCGTCGTCGCGGGGTTCGCGGCCTGGGGTGTCGGGACGGTGACGACCCCCGACCTGCCGGTGTCGGTCACGACCGTCGGCGTCGTCGAGGTGGACGCCGCCGTGCTGACCTGGGCGACCGACGATACGCCTGTCGACGATGTGTGGCGGTTGAACGAGGCGGTGTCTCTGTACGTCGAGCTGTTGACGGCCTCGTGGACCGTCGAGGACCTCCTCGAGGGGTGGGTCGACCTCGACGGCGAGTTGCAACATCGCGGAGAGGCCGATCCGATGCGTGATCTGCCACTCGATCGACGGGGGGACGGCCGCGCCCTCGTCGCACTCGACGAGGCTATGCGCGAGGCCGTCGACGCCCTCCGGGTCGTCGCCGATCCTCTCGGCTTCGACCCCGATTCCGTGCTCGAGAGGGTGGTCACGGCGTGATGGAGTTCGTGAGCGTCGTCCGAGGGGCACAGGAGAGTCACTACCTCATCGTCGACCCCATGATCCCCGCTGACGTCGCCGCCGAGATCGTGCGTCGCCGGGCATTCGTCTCGGACCGGTCGACGGGCCGGCGTGCAGCCCTCGGGCTCGCCGTCGCGCTCGCGGCCAACGTCGCGGTGTGGCTCTCCTGGAGCGTGGTGGGCTGGCGGGAGCCCCCGTCCTTCGTCGCGCCGGCACTCGGTGGCGCGGCGGCGGGTTCGGCGGCGTACGCGGGCATCCGTGTGCTCGTCCGGTGGATCGGAGGGCGCGGGCGTCGAGGGAAGATCCGAGCCGGTCGCCTCTCGCGAGCCTCGGCTCGCGGCGCCCTCGAGTACGTACCCAGCGAGGTGCGGCGGTGGGCGCGAGCCGGGCAGGCCCCCGTGGCGGACGTCGTGGACCTCGCCAGAGCCTGCGTGGCGACGCGATCCGCGCTCACGTCGATCGAGTTGTCGAGCGAGGCGACGTCCGACGGCAGCTGGGCACACGCGAACGCCGTCGTCGGCCCGATCTTCGCCGCCGAGTACGAGGCCCGCCGGGCCGAACTCGACGAGCTGGCCGCGCGGCTCGGTTTCGCGGTGCCGGCCGACTTGCCGCCGTCCCTCGAGGACTGAACCCGCGCCTCCTGCGCTCGTGAGACCCCAGGAAGTCGCCGAGACACCCATGCGCGCACGGGGGTCTGGGCGAGTTCCTGGGGTTTCGGCGCGGCGGGCGGCAGCAGCAGGCGAGGTCAGCGGCGGTCGAGCAGGCCGCGCACGTAGGAGGCCTGGCCGAGGTGCTGCACGCAGTCGTTCAGGATGCTGACGAGGCGGGCTCCGGCCGTGACGGGAGGGTCCCACGCCTCGTCGACCACGTCGTCGTACGAGGCCCCGTCGAGGTCGTCCAGATAGCCGCGCGTCCGCAGCGTGACGGCCTCGAGGTAGCCGATCAACAGCTCGGCGTCGACCCGCACCGCGGCCACGTCGGCCGGCGACATGCCGTAGCCCATCTCGGCAGGCGAGAACGGCAGCGCGAACGACTCGGCCCAGCCGTCGGCCGTCCAGACCTGGTCGGAGGCGGCGAGGTCGGCGATCTGGACGTCCTGCCCGCGGGCGGTGTGCCAGACGAGCCAGGCGATCGTGTTCGCCTCGTCGTCGGGGCGCCAGGCGAGGTCGTCGACCGAGAGGTCAGCCACCGCCCGGACAGCGATGGCGGGGAGGCGCGAGAAGGCTTCGACGAGGACGTCCGAGGGGGTCATCGGCCCACCCTACGACCGGCCGCTGGCGCCTGTGCGGGTCGCGCGGATCATCCAAGCGGCGCCGAACCACCGAAGTGGCGTCGAACCACCGACATGCGTGGTTCGACGCCCCATCGGTGGTTCGATCTGGCGGTGGTTCGACCCGGTGCTGGTCCGCCCCGGTGGTGGTCGCTCAGGCGACGACGTCGTCGCCGGCCGCGGCGCGCGTCAGCGAGTCGCCGATCGCCCGCATCGCCGCGGCGAGGAAGTCGAGGTGGTTCGGGTCGACCGCGTCGCGGAACGCGCGGCGGTAGAAGTCGTGGATCTGGTCGATCGCCTCACGGCCGGCCGGGGCCAGTTCGAGCAGCACGCTCCGTCGGTCGGAGGGGTGCGGCTGGCGCGTGATGTACCCGCCGCTCTCGAGACGGTCGACCAGGCTCGTGGTCGCCCCGGTCGACAGCTCGAGGAACTCGGCGGCGCGCTTGGGGGTCGTGTCGTGGTCGGTCGCGATGAAGGTCAGGCAGCGGAGGTCGGTGGTGCCCATGCCGAAGTGGTCGGCGACGACCTTCTGCACGCGCTCGCCCTGTCGTTGCAGCGACGCGTAGGCCGTGAGCACGAGGGTCACGTCGAGCTGGCCCTCGTCGTCGAGGGGCGGAGGGGAACCGGCGGGCGGCTGGGGCGAGACGTCGGACATGGCGGGCTCTCTGCTGGCGGGACGGCGACGCGAGGACGGAGCGAAGACGAGGAGGCGCGGCGGAGGACGCCGCGGACGTCCAGGATACCTCGCCGAGTGAGTTGTACGAGGTTCGAATCACCCGGTGATGCGCAGCGACAGCATCACCCGGTGATGCGCAGCGAATGCCCAGCCAGTTCTCGTTGCCATCCCCTTGCTCGACGAGTATCTTGACATCAGAGCAACTCGACGGCGGTACCGTCGGTCGAGCGGCTCGACCCGCTGCCGGTGGTTCCCCCCTGTGACCGGCGGCGGCCCCGCGCGGCCCGTGGCTCGACGCGGCCTCGGGTGGTGGCCGACCGTGAAACGGCCACCACCCCCTCCCAGGGGCGGAGGCGGCCCGACCGCTTCCGCCCCGGGGACGCCGCCGCGCTATCGTGCGATCGGGTTCGCCAGCGTCCCGGCGTAGATCAGCGACGACGACTGCGCCGCGAGGTCGACCATCTGCCGGGTGTCCCGAAGCTGCAGTCGGTTGAGGCACGAGTGGTCGAAGCGCGCCGCCCGCAGGTCGACCGCCCCCGGCAGGTCCGGGTGTTCGTCGGCGTGCCGGTCGACGCACTCGGCCACGAGCGCCCAGAACCGGGCCGCGGGCAGCACGCCGTCGCCGTCGAGGATGGCGGCCAGATGGCGGAACACCCCGTCGAACACGTCGGTGAACACCGCCAACGCCTTCTCGCGGTCGTCGACCGGGTGCACGGTCCGCCGGACGGCCTCGGGCACCTCGCGCGGGGCGACGACGACGATCTCCTCGCCGATGTCCTTCATGAACGCCGCCGCCGGCACGCAGCCCTCGAGCACGAGGATGACGTTCTCGCCGTGCGGCATGAACGCCAGGTCGTGCGCCCGCAGGCAGTGCACGACCGGGCGCAGGTACGCGTGCAGGTACGACCGCAGCCAGGCCTCGGCCGATGCCCCGGAGGCCTTCACGAGGGCCGAGGCGAGGGCGTCGCCGGCACCGTCGCGGTGCAGCAGCGCCGCCATGGTGGCGAGCCGCTCGCCCGGTCCGACCAGCGGCACCGGGCTCTCGCGCCAGAGCGCCGCGATCATCTTGCGGTGCGGCGACGAGGTCGTCGTCCGGTGGTAGACGTCACCGGTGTAGCCGACGGAGGCGCGCTCCCTCAGGACCCGGAACCGCGCCTCCTGCAGGGTCGCGTCGGTGCGCACGAGGTCGTGCACCCAGTCGTTGATCGCGGTCGTCGGCCTCATGTAGGCCGGCGACAGACCGCGGACGAAGCCCATGTTCTGGATCGCCAGCGCCGTCTTGACGTAGTGCCGGTCGGGCCGGCTGCGGTTCGCGAAGGTGCGGATCGACTGCTGCGCCTGGTACGTGTCGTCGCCCTCGCCGAGCAGCACGAGGTCGCGCCGGGCGACGTCCGGAGCGAACGAGATCGCGACGCGGTGCTGCCACTGCCACGGGTGGACCGGCAGGTAGTGGAACCCGGCCGGGTCGAGGCCCTTCGCTGCGAGGGTCGCGTCGAACCGGGCGACGGTCTCGGGGCCCAGCTCGGCCTGCCACAGCGATCGCTCGTCGAGT
The DNA here is from genome assembly GCF_001424645.1 of Frigoribacterium sp. Leaf415. NCBI lineage: Bacteria > Bacillati > Actinomycetota > Actinomycetes > Micrococcales > Microbacteriaceae > Frigoribacterium > Frigoribacterium sp. Leaf415. The sequence goes on along the minus strand of NZ_LMQR01000002.1, from coordinate 173,121 downwards.
CCCGCGCCGAGCGCCAGGTGGGTCGCCGACCGCCGGGCGGCGAGCCAGACCAGTCGCACGGGTGCCGCGGCCTCGGGGGCGAAGGCGTGGAACTCGTCGAGTCCGAGACCGATGCGCCCGTTGTTCGCGACGAAGCCCGGGTGCCCCTCGGTCATCGCGGCCTCGACGGTCTGGAAGTCCGCGGTGGTCAACTGCTCGGCGGTCGGACCGCCCCGGTGACGCTTGTAGGCGGCGCTCGCCAGGGTCGACGAGACCTCCTCGAGGTAGGTGGCGAGGAGCGACTCGGGGATGCCGAGCAGGTCGTCGAGCTCGACGATCAGCGCGAGGGCGTCGAGGGGCTCGGGATTGCCGTCGACCGTGCGCGTGACCGTCGTCTCGTCGATCGCCCAGTGCTCGAGGGCCTGTCGGCGCGCGACGAAGCGGTAGTCGACCCGGTGGCCGTCGTGGTCGAGCTCGACCCGCCAGGGGGCGTCGGTCGCGGCGGTCTCGTCGTCAGCGGCGGCGTGGTCGGGGGCGGTGCCGTCGGCCACCGGGGCGATCAGCCGCTCGTGGGCGAACTCGCTCAGCGCCTTGGCCACGAGGTGGTGATGCGCCCACACCATCGGGCCGGGGGCGAGGTGCGACGCGGCCCGGTCGTGTCGCGTCAGCACCGAGAGTCGAGCCGTCTTGTCGGGCAGCTCGACCTCGCCGAGCGCCCGGAACCCCACCTCGTCGTTCTTCGCCGCGATGCGGTCGTTGGCCACGTCGGGCTCGACGACGATCCGCCGGGCCTGCTCGATCTCGAAGACGAAGTCGACGACGCTCGCCATGACCGCGCTGGTCAGCCCGTGCACCCGCTGCCCCCGCGGCGGGGCGACGAGCAGGTGCATGCCCACGTCGCCCGGCTCGGCGTCGTGCACCTCGGTGAGCAGCATCTCGGCCGGGTCGTAGGTCTCGACGAAGAACGTCGGCTCGCCGTCGACCCGCCCGAGCCAGGCCTGCTGGTGCGGGTCGGCGTCGATCGCGGCCAGGTACGCGCGCACCTCGTCGGTGCTCAGGCCCGCCATCTGCCAGGCGGCCGACGCCGGGTGCGCCAGCCATCGACGCAGGCAGACGGCGTAGGGGTCGGCGGCGAACGGCTCGATCGTGACGAGACCGCAGGAGGCGCGGCGCGAGAACGCCACGTCCGTCGCTTTGTCAGGGTGGCCGGGGTGGCCGGGGGCGGGCGGGGCTGCGGGCTCTGCTGCGGGCGCGAGCGCCTCGGGGTCGTGGGTGGTGCTCATCGGGTGACCCGCGCCTCCTCGGTCGGTGTCGGTGTCGGTGCCGGTGCCGGTCTCGGTTCGGGCGGGCGGCTGCCGGGCCGAACCCGACCGCCGTCCCGGTCCGGGGCGTGCAAATCCCGACCGTCGCGGGGCGACACGCCGCTCACTTCCGCTCCGGAGGAGTCCTGCGCGCCGGACTCGTCGCGAATTGCACAGCCGGGGGCGGGGGCGGGGGCGGAGGCCGGGACGGAGGTCGGCGTCGGGGCGGGGGCAGGCGTCGGCTGGCCGAAGGTCTGGAAGGCGATGCGGCGCTCGAGCGGGTAGGGCTCGCGGCCGGTGATCGAGGCGATGATGCTCGAGTTCCGCCAGGCGCCGAAGCCGAGGTCGGGGGCGGTGAGGCCGTGGGTGTGCTCCTCGGCGTTCTGGACGAACAGCCGCCCCCGGCCGCCGTCGATCGAGTAGTCCCGCGCCACGGCCAGGCGGCCGAGGTCGTCACGGTCGACGCGGTCGCCGAGCGCGTCGAGGAAGGACGGCACCCGGGCGACGTAGCCCGTCGCGACGACGAGCGCGTCCGTGCGGCGGGTGGCCGTGGTCCCGAGCTGCGCGTGCCGCACCGTCAGCTCGATCTGCCCGTCGGCGTCGACCCACCGGGCGTCGACGAGCTCGGTCTCGGTCAGCAGGGTCGAGTCGACCGGCCCGTCGACGCTCAGCCGGTAGAGCGTGTCGTACACGTCGTCGACGAGGTCGCCGCTGATGCCCTTGTAGAGGCTGCGCTGCTCGCGGCCCAGCCGGTCGCGGGTCTCGCGCGGCAGCGAGTGGAAGTGGTCGGTGTACTCGGGGCTCGTGAGCTCGAGCGTGAGCTTCGTGTACTCCATCGGGAAGAACCGAGGCGAGCGGGTGACCCAGTCGAGCCGGTGCCCGGGGCGGTCACCGACGCGGGTCGTGTCGAGCAGGTCGCGGTAGATCTCGGCGGCCGACTGCCCGCTGCCGACGATCGTCACCGAGTCGGCGGCGCGCAGGCGGGCGCGGGCCGCCAGGTAGTCGGCGCTGTGCACGACCGGACCCCGGGCGTCGCCCGGGCCGGCGAGCTGCTGCAGCGGCTCGGGGAGGCGCGGCTCTGTACCCACCCCCAGCACGACGTGACGGGCGTGCCAGGTCTCGACGGCCCCGTCGGCACCGCGTCGCGAGGTCACGACGTACGTCCCGTCGGGCTGCTCGTCGACGCTCGTGACGCGGCGGCCCCACCGCAGGGTGTCGAGCTGGTCCGCGACCCAGCGGCAGTAGGCGTCGTACTCCGCGCGGAGCGGGGAGAAGTCCTCGCGGATGTAGAACGGGTAGAGCCGCCCGGTCGCCTTCAGCCAGTTCAGGAAGCCGAAGCGCGAGGTCGGGTCGGCCATCGTCACGAGGTCGGCCAGGAACGGCACCTGGATCGTCGCGCCCTCGATCATCATGCCCGGGTGCCAGGCGAAGCCGTCGTTCTCGTCGAGGAACACCGCGTCGACGTCGTCGAGCGGGTCGGTCAGGGCGGCCAGGCCGAGGTTGAACGGGCCGAGGCCGATGCCGACGAGGTCGTGGAGGTGCGGTGCGGTGCGGGGCGCGGTGGTGGCGGCTGCCGCGGTGGTGGTGGCGGCTGCTGCTGCGGTGGCGGCGGTCATCGGGCGGCCTCCGTCCCGGCGGCGACGAGCGCGGGGGCGTCGCTCTCGAGCAGGGCCCACGAGGAGGCGCGGACCAGCTCGAGCACGCCCCTCACGTCGTCGAGACCCGCGTCGGGATTGAGCAGCGTCAGCTTGAGGCAGGGGCGCCCGTCGACCACGGTCTTCGCGACGATCGCCCTGCCGGACTCGAAGAGCACGCGTCGGACGAGCGGGACGAGCCGGTCGGCGGTGGCGTCGTCGACGCCGGCCGGCTGCCAGCGGAACAGCGCCGTGCTGAGCTGCGTCTCGGCGAGCAGGACGAACTCGTCGTCGCCCCGCAGCAGGTCGTGTGCCTCGGCCGCGAGGTCGACCACCCGGTCGACCAGCTCGCCCACGCCGTCGGGGCCGAGGGCGCGCAGCGTCGCCCAGAGCTTGAGAGCGTCGAACCGGCGGGTGGTCTGCAGCGACTTCGACACCTGGTTCGGTTCGGGGTCGGACAGCGGGTTGAGGTAGTCCGCGTGCCAGGCGACCGGGTCGAGGTCGTGCCCGTCGCGCACGATCAACGCGCTCGACGACACCGGCTGGAAGAACGTCTTGTGGAAGTCGACCGTGACCGACCGGGCGTGCTCGATGCCGTCGAGCAGGTGCCGACGCGTCGGCGAGACGAGCAGGCCGCCGCCGTAGGCCGCGTCGACGTGCAGCCAGACGCCGGTGCGGTCGCAGACCTCGGCGATCGCGGCGAGCGGGTCGAGGCAGCCGCGGTCGGTCGTGCCGGCGGTCGCCACCACGGCGACCGGCAGGTGACCCGCCTGCACGAGTGCGTCCAGGGTGACGGCGAGGGCCTCGGGCAGCATCCGGCCGGCGTCGTCGGTGGGGATGGTCACGACGGCGTCCTCGCCGAGCCCGAGCAGCCGGGCCGACTTCTGCACGCTGAAGTGGCTCTCGGCGGTGGCGACCACGACCATGCGGCCGAGCAGGTCGTGCAGCGCCGTGGCGCGCGGGACGTGACGGTGACCGGGGGCGGCCGTGTTCCGCAGCCGCGCCTCCTCGTCCTCGGCGTCGGCGCGGGCGCGGGCCGTGGCGTGCTCGCGGGCGAGCAGCAGGGCGTGCAGGTTCGACTGCGTGCCGCCCGAGGTGAAGATCCCGTCACGGGTGGCCGGGTCGAAGCCGATGCGCTCGGCCGTCCAGTCGACGAGGCGACGCTCGATCAGGGTGCCGACGGCCGACTGGTCGTACGTGTCCACCGACGGGTTGACCGCGGCCAGCACGGCCTCGGCGGCGACCGCGGGCAGGGCGACGGGGCAGTTGAGGTGCGACTGGTAGGCGGGGTCGTGGAACCAGACGGCGTTCGCCGTGAAGAGCTCGTCGACCTCGCGCAGGGCGTCGTCGACTCCCGTGCCCGGTGCGTCGAGGTCGACGGCGTCGACGAGGTGCTGCAGGTGCGCACGGCTCTCGCCCGAGAAGGGTTGGCGTGTGATGCGGAAGCGGTCGGCGACGCGGGCGACGGCGGCGCCGGTGAGGCGCTCGTACTCGTCGGCGGTCGCGGTGGTGAGCAGTGCGGACGCGTGGCGTTCGGACACGGGTCTCCTTCGGATCGTGGTGGAGCGGTGGGGCATGGCGCGGATTCGCGGGTCGTGCGGGTCGTGCGGGTCGTGCGGGTCGTGCAGGTCGGGCGGGTGGCTCGGCGTCGGCGTGCCCGTCGGAGGCGTGGTCGTCGACGCCGGATGCGGCCCGCAGTTCGTTAGGTTAGCCTTACCTTATGTCGACCCGCCGCCCGCCCGTCAAGCCCGCCGACCCCCGAGTGCACCGTCTCGAGGTGCTGCGCTCGGAGCGCGTCTCGCCGAGCTTCCAGCGCGTCACCGTCGTCGGCGACGACCTGCACGAGTTCGGCGACATGGGCTTCGACCAGTGGTTCCGGCTGTTCCTGCCGCTGCCCGGCAGCGACTCGTTGCGGCTGCCGCGGGCGACGACGTCGCTCTGGTACGCTCAGTACCTGGCGATCCCCGAGGCCGAGCGGCCACACTGCGCGAACTACACGGTGCGCCAGTTCCGGCCGGCGGGTTCGGCGGGTGCCGGCTCGGGTGCGGCCGGCGCGGGTGCCGGTGCGGGTGCGGGTGCGGCCGGGGCGTCGCGCGCCGAGCTCGACATCGACTTCGTGCTGCACCGCGGCGAGTCCGGCGAACTCGAAGGAGCCGCGGCGATCTGGGCCTGCGCCGCCCGCCCTGGCGACGCCCTCGGCCTGCTCGACCAGGGCGTGCTGTTCAACGCCCCCGACGACGCGACCGAGATCCACCTGGTCGCCGACGAGACCGGGCTGCCGGGAACGGAAGGGATCGTGCGGTCGCTGCACCGCGCCTCCGTGGGATCGGTGATCCAGGAGGTGCCGACCCGGGGCGACGTGCGTCCGCTCGACGCGCCCGACGGCGTCGAGGTGACGTGGGTCGTGCGGGACGAGCTCGACGCCCGGGCGCTCGACGGCGGCGACGCTGACGGTCGGGGTGCCGGGGGTGCCGGGGGCGCCGGGGGTGCCGCGCCGGGGGAGGGGGCGCTCGCCGCACTGCTCTCGCGGTCGGCGGCCGACCCGCGGGCCTACGCCTACGTCGTGGGCGAGTCCGCGCTGGCGACCGGAGGACGGCGGCACCTGCACGCGGCGGGCCTGCCGAAGAACCGCATCACGTTCTCGGGGTACTGGAAGCGCTGAGGGCCGCCACCTGCTCGGAGGTCGCACCACGGTCGTGTCGTCGAACCACCGTCCGGCGTGGTTCGACGACACGACGGTGGTGCGACGTGGTCGCGGACGAGGGTGATCGAGGGCGAACCGGTCACCAGGCCGCGGTCACCACGCGGCTGGCAACGGCTCGCCGGCGGCGGGCGGGTGCTCGACGAGGGCGACGGCGTCGTCGCGGCCGATGTGGCCGGGGAAGTTGTAGCGGGCGAACCGGCCGCTCGGATCGTGGATCGACGTCGGCATGGCGACGGAGGTGCGGCGCAGCGCCTCCGCCAACACGGCGGTCGAGGTCGGGTCGAGGGTCGCGTCCTGCCGGTCGCGCAGGATGAACTCGACCCGCGCCTCCTTGGCGGTCAGCCGGAGCACGACCACCCGGCCGCCGGTGCCGACGGGCGCCGTCGTCAGGACGGCACGGTCGACCTGGGCCAGAGGGATCGGTCGGCGGGTGCCGGCCCGCAGCTGCCCGGAGTCGAGGTCGACCCAGGGCTGCGGGGACAGGGCGTTCCGGATCAGCGTGATCATGGCGAAGATCCCGACCGTGACCGCGATTCCCAGGAGCAGCGCGAGGTCCCAACGGACGGTCGCCCCGGCGATGCCCGCGACGAAGTTGACGCCCTGGAGTGCCGAGAAGGTGACGAAGAACGTCGTCGCCCCGACCCACGTCGACCACCAGCGGCGCTCGCCGATGCGCACCCAGCCGTGCGGGAGCTCGGCGGGTGCGGGGTCGGGGTCGCTCGGGCCGGTCGGGTCGTGCTCGGTCGAGTTCTCAGGAGGCGCGGGCGCGTCGTCGGGATCGCTCACTTCGGCGACGCTACCGGGGTCCGGGGCGTGAGGTCCGGGGCACGAGTCGCAGCGTCGGATGAACGTCGCACCGTGCACATGGACGGTGCGACGCGTGCTCGCGTCGGGGGCTCGGGCCCCGTGCGGCGTGCCGAACCCGACCGCCCGCGCCCCGTGCGGCGTGCCGAACCCGACCGCTCGCGCCCCGTGCAGCGCGCCGAACCCGACGAGGGGAGCGCGGCGCGCCGCTCATCTTCCGACCTGAGCGGCGCGCCGCGCCTCCGCTGTCGCGATTTGCACACGTGAGAGGGCGAGGGGCGGGGCGAGCGCGCGCGGGGAGGCGCGGGTCAGGACCGCAGGACGCGCACCTCCCAGGGCGCGAGCGTCAGCCCGGCCCCGCCGGGCACGTTGCCGATCACGACCTGCGGCACCGAGCGACGCCGCAGCGCCGGGTGCAGGGCGGGGTCGAGCTCGTACGCCTCGCCCGACCAGTTCGCCAGCACGAGCAGTTGCTCGTCACCGAGCGTGCGGGTGAACGCGTACAGCCGCTCGTCGTCCGGTGCCAGCAGCTCGAACGACCCGAGCGCCACGACCGGCGACTCGTGCCGCAACGCGATCAGGCGGCGGTAGTGCTCGAACACCGAGCGGTCGCCCGCCGCTCGGTCGGCCTCGACGTTCACGGTGTCGTGGTTCGCGACCACTTCGATCCACGGGGTGCCGGTGCTGAAGCCCGCCGCCGCGCCTCCCGACCACTGCACCGGGGTGCGCGCGTTGTCGCGACTGCGGAAGCGCAACGCCTCGAGCAGGGCCTCGCGGTCGGCCCCCGCCGCGACCGACTCGTCGAACCAGTTGACCGACTCGATGTCGCGGTACTGCTCGATCGAGGTGAACCCGGCGTTCGTCATGCCGATCTCGTCGCCCTGGTAGACGTACGGCGTGCCCCGGTGCAGGTGCAGCACGGTGGCGAGCAACGTCGCCGACTCGAACCGGTACCGGTCGTCGCCGCCGAAGCGCGAAACCGACCGCGGCTGGTCGTGGTTGCCGAGGTAGAGGCTGTTCCAGCCCTGGTCGGCGAGACCGTCCTGCCAGCGCGACAGCGAGCGCTTGAGGGCCACGAGGTCGAACGGGAGGTTGTCGAACTTCGAGTCCGGCCCGTGGTCGAGGCCGACGTGCTCGAACTGGAACACCATGTCGAGCTCGTGCCGGTCGGCGGCCGTGAACAGCCGGGCGTCGTCGACCGTCACGCCCGGCATCTCGCCCACCGTGATCAGCTCGCGGTCGGTGCGGTGCGCGAAGACCTCGCGGTGCATCTCGCGCAGATGGTCGTGGATCTGCCCGCCCATGACGAAGTGCGACGCGCCGGGCGCCAGCGACGAGGGCTCTTTGGCGATGTGGTTGATCACGTCCATGCGGAAGCCGTCGACGCCCCGGTCGAGCCAGCGGTTCATCATGTCGAACACCGCCCGGCGCAGGTCGGGGTTCTCCCAGTTGAGGTCGGGCTGCTTCGACGCGAACATGTGCAGGTAGTACTGGCCGGTGCGCTCGTCGAGGGTCCAGGCCGGGCCGCTGAACGCGCTGCGCCACGCGGTCGGGTGGGTGCCGGCGCCGGGAGTGCCCGCGGCGTCCGTCCCCTCGCCGGACGGCAGCGGGTCGCGCCAGAGGTACCAGTCGCGCTTCGGGGCGTCGCGCGACGACCGGGCCTCGACGAACCACGGGTGCTCGTCGCTCGTGTGGTTGACGACGAGGTCCATGACCAGCTTCATGCCGAGCGCGTGCACCTCGTCCGTCAGGGCGTCGAACTCCTCGAGCGTGCCGAACAGCGGGTCGACGTCGTCGTAGTCGCTGATGTCGTAGCCGTTGTCGGCCTGCGGAGACCGGTAGATCGGCGACAGCCAGATCACGTCGACCCCGAGATCGTGCAGGTGACCGAGTCGCCGCCGGATGCCGCCGAGGTCGCCCACCCCGTCGCCGTTCGAGTCCGCGAAGCTGCGCGGGTAGATCTGGTAGACCGTCGCGGTCGTCCACCAGGCGGGCGGGGCGGTCGTGGGGCCGGTGTCGTTCGTCGTCGAGTCGCTCACCCGCCCAGCCTGTCACGGCCGGCCTCGGCCGCGCCGTCACGCCGAGACCCCGGGAACTCGCCGAGACCCCCGTGCGCGCGAGGGGGTCTCGGCGAGTTCCTGGGGTCCGAGGGCTCAGGAGGCGCGGGTCGGCCGCCAGGGCAGGCTTCAGCCGGTCGCGTCGGTGCGGCCGAGTTCGCGCTCGAGCAGCTCGAGGTCGATCTTGACGTGCTCGCGCGCGATGGCCGCGGCGTCCGCCGCGCGCCCGTCACAGATCGCGGCGACGAGCGCCTCGTGGTCGGCGAGGGCGCGCAGCTCCATCTCGCGCATGCCGTCCGGCCCGCCCCAGAGGTGCGCCGGTGCCGAGATGCTCACCCGGGCCTCGAGGTCGAACAGCACGCCGCGCAGCGTCGCGTTGCCGGCGGCCTCGGCGATCGCGACGTGCAGGGCCTCGTCGGCTTTCTGCGACGCGAGCCCCGACGCGGCGTCGCGGTAGCCCTCGAGTCGGTCGTGCAACCGGTCGACGTCGGTCGCGGTGCGGTTCTCGGCTGCCGCTTCGGCGACGACGCCGTGCAGACGGCTGATCGCCTCGCTCGTGTCGCGCAGGTCGGACCAGCGTGCGGCGAGCGTGCGGCGCACGACGTCGGTGCCCGACCCCGGTGCCGGCGCCTGGACGAACGAGCCGCCGCCGCGCCCGCGTTGCGTCACGATCAAGCCCTGCTCGACGAGCCGGGCCAGGGCGGCCCGCACGGTCATGCGGCCGACCCGCAGCGAGGCGGCGAGGTCGCGCTCCGGGGGGAGGCGCGAGCCGGGCAGGTACTCGCCGATCGTGATGGCGGTGACGAGGCGGTCGGTGAGGTCGTCGACCCGGGTCGTCGGGGCGAGAGGGGCCCCGAGGGCACCACCGAGGGCGCCGTCGACCGCGACGTCCGAGCGTGCGCCGCCCGCGCCTCCTCGGCTCTCGTCCTGGCCCATCGCGTCCCCGTTCCGGTTCGCCGACCCGTCGTGCGCGGAGCACTCGAGGTCTCGTCGTGTTACGAGCAGATTAAGGCATCGCGAAAGGTCTTGTCGCGAGACCTTAGCCGGGTGCATGCTCACCCGCATGTCCACGATCACCACCGGCACCGCCCCCTTCCACGACGCCGAGACCTGGTACCGGGTCACCACGCCCGACGAGCCGCGCGAGGGTGCGCTGCCCCTCGTCGTGGTGCACGGCGGCCCGGGGATGGCCCACGACTACCTGCGCAACCTCGGTGCCCTGGCCGACGAGACCGGTCGCACGGTCGTGCACTACGACCAGCTCGGCTGCGGTCGCAGCACCCACCTGCCCGACGCCCCGGTCGACTTCTGGCAGCCGAGCCTGTTCGTCGCCGAGTTCGAGGCCCTCGTCGCGCACCTCGGCCTCGAGCGGTACCACCTGCTCGGCCAGTCGTGGGGCGGCATGCTCGGCGCCGAGATCGCCGTGACGGCGCCGGACGGGCTCGCGAGCCTGGCGATCTGCAACTCGCCCGCCTCCATGCAGCTCTGGGTCGAGGGCGCCGGCGAGCTGCGCGACCAGCTGCCGACCGACACCCAGGAGGCGCTGGCCCGGCACGAGGCGGACGGCACGACCACCGACCCCGAGTACCTCGCCGCCACCCAGGTGTTCTACGAGCGTCACGTCTGCCGCGTGGTGCCCATGCCGCAGGACTTCGTCGACAGCGAGGAGCAGATGGAGGCCGAGCCGACCGTCTACCACACGATGAACGGGCCGAACGAGTTCCACGTCATCGGCACGATGCGCGACTGGACGATCGTCGACCGCCTGCCGTCGATCGTCGCGCCGACCCTCGTCGTCGCCGGCGAGTTCGACGAGGCGACGCCCGCCACCTGGCAGCCGTTCGTCGACGGCATCGCCGACGTCCGCTCGCACGTGTTCGCCGGCGCCAGCCACTGCTCGCACCTCGAGCAGCCCGAGGAGTTCCGGGCCGTCGTCGCACCCTTCCTGACGGCGCACGACGAGCGGCGCGACGTCGCGCGAGCCTCCTGACCGGCGCGGGCCGCGCCTCCTGAACCGGCGCGACCCGCGCCTCCCGATCCCCACCCCGCCGCACCCCCACCGCACACCCCACCGCACCGACCCGATCCCCACCCGAGCGAGAGAGCACACCATGTCCCTGCCCACGAAGGCCGCCTCCGGCGGTGAGCTGAGCAACCAGCAGCAGCTCGAGCAGTACGGCTACAAGCAAGAACTCAAGCGGTCGGTCTCGACCGTCGACCTGTTGATCTACGGCCTGATCTTCATGGTGCCGATCGCGCCCTGGGCGATCTTCGGCACCGTCTACAACGCCTCGTCGGGCATGGTGCCGCTGGTCTACCTCGTCGGCCTCGTCGCGATGATCTTCACCGCCCTCGCCTACGCGCAGATGGCGAAGTCGATCCCGCTCGCCGGGTCGGTGTTCTCGTACGTCGGGCGGGGCATCCACCCCGTGGCCGGGTTCTTCGCCGGCTGGGCCATCCTGCTCGACTACCTGCTCGTGCCGACGCTGCTCTACGTCTTCGCCGCCGAGTCGATGATCGGCATCTTCCCCGGCACCGCCCGCTGGATGTGGGCGTTGATCTTCGTCGCGATCAACACCGCGGTGAACCTGCTCGGCATCAGCTCGATCAAGCTGATGAACCGGGTGTTCCTCGCGATCGAGGTCGTCTTCATCGTGATCTTCGTCATCATCGCCGTGACCGCGCTCAACGGCGGCACGATCCCCGGCGCCGAGTTCACCACCGACCCGATCTGGGACTCGAGCAAGGTCACCGCACCCCTGATCGCCTCGGCGCTGTCGATCGCCGTGCTCAGCTTCCTCGGCTTCGACGGCATCTCGACGCTGTCCGAGGAGAGCACCGGCAAGCGTGGTGGAGCGGGCAAGGCGATGATCATCGCCCTGTTCATCGTGGCGTTCTGCTTCATCCTGCAGACCTGGCTGGCCAGCGCGCTCGCCGGCGGCCGCGAGTCGTTCCCCGAGGGCGAGGCCGGCAACGCCTTCTTCGACCTCGTGCGCGAGGCGTCGAACAGCGGGTGGGCGACGGCGTTCTTCGTCGTCAACGTGCTCGCCGTCGGCATCGCCAACGCGATGGCCGCCCAGGCCGCGACCTCGCGCCTGCTCTTCTCGATGAGCCGCGACAAGCAGCTGCCGGCGTTCCTGTCGAAGATCAACACGCGTCAGGTGCCGCAGGCCGCGATCCTCGTCGTGTCGGCGCTCTCGGCCGTGCTCGTGCTGTTCTTCGTCGGACAGATCAACGTGATCGCCTCGCTGGTCAACTTCGGGGCCCTCTTCGGCTTCATGCTGCTGCACGTGTCGGTCGTCGTGCACTACGTCGTGAAGAAGAAGTCGCGCAACTGGCTGCTGCACCTCGTCGTGCCCGTGGTCGGGTTCCTGATCATCGGCTACGTGCTGGTCAACGCCGCGCCCGAGGCCAAGATCGGCGGCGTGATCTGGCTGGTCCTCGGTGCGGGCGTGTTCCTCTACTACCGCAGCCGAGGAGGCGCGGCGCCGACCCTCGGGCAGGGCGCGGACGACTCCGCGGTCGCGTCCACCCCCGCCACCGACTCCGAACGGCACGACGCATGAGTTCCGGGGACGCTGCCGGCGCCGACGGGACCGGCCCGGGGGCCGGCGCCTCCGTCGGGGAGCCGACCCGCGCCTCCTCGGGGCCACGGCACGACGGGATCGACCACTTCCTCGGCAAGGAGCACGGTCGCCCCGGCTTCACTGCCACGGTGGAGCCGGCCCTGCGCATCGAACCCGGCACGGGTGAACGCATCGGATTCGAGACGAGCGACGCCGTCTACGCCGAGCTGCACCGGCACCACGACCTGGCGAAGCTGTCCGTGCCGATCAACCCCGTCACCGGGCCGGTGTACGTCGAGGGTGCCAAGCCGGGCGACGCGCTCGCCGTGACGGTGCACGAGATCCGACTGATCGAGCACGGCTGGTCGGTCAGCCTGCCCGGGTCCGGAGCCCTGCAGCACGTGATGGGCGACGAGATGTTCACCCGCCGCGTGCCGATCGACTCCGACGGGGTGCACGTCACGGATCGGCACGTGTTCGAGGCGCGGCCGATGATCGGCTGCATGGGCACGGCGCCCGCCGAGGGCGAGAACTCGACGATCATGCCCGCGTACGCCCAGGGCGGCAACATGGACGTCACCGAGAACACGGTCGGCTCGACGGTCTACCTGCCGGTCATGGTCGAGGGCGCGTACCTGTCGATCGGCGACGTGCACGCGATCATGGCCGAGGGCGAGTCGTCGTTCGTGGCGATCGAGGCCGAGGGCACGGCGGTCGTCTCGGTCGACCTGGTGCCGGGCCTCGGCTTGCGGGCGCCGCGCATCGAGACCACCGACGACTGGATCTTCGTCGGCCTCGGCGACCCGGTGCAGGAGAGCATCCGCCGCGGCTACGAGGACGCGTTCTCGTTCCTCGTCGACGACCACGGCTGGTCGCGCGGTGACGCCTACGCGGTGCTCAGTGCCGTGGGGCACTCGCGGCTCGGCGGCCCGACCGGCTCGGTCGCCCCCGACCCGCTGCACCCGTTCGACGCCGTCGGCGCGGTCACGCTGCACCGCGTGCCGAAGAGCGTGCTCTGAGCGCGAGACCCCAGGAAGTCACCGAGACCCCCGTGCGCGCACGGGGGTCTCGGCCGTTTCCTGGGGTCTGACGACGGCAGGAGGCGCGCATTCAGCCCCAGAGGCGCGTCGCGATCGAGCCGATCAGGTCGTCCGTCGGCACGTTCGTCTGATCGACCGTGACGACGACGTCGTCCCGGGCCCAGTAGGTCTGCGTGCGGTCGACCGGGTACTGCGGATCGGACGTCACGAGCTGGCAGCTGCGGCCCTCGTGGACGGTCGTGCACGTGAAGCCGGCCGAGGCGAGCCCGTCGAAGGCCGGGCCCGAGGCCGCGGGGTCGAGGTGCGCCATGGTCACCGAGATGCCCGAGACGTCGCCTCGGGGGTCACGCCACAGGCAGCTCAGTTCGTTCGCGGCCCCGACGATCTCGATCGCGCCGGCCCCCGTGGGCGGTTCGGTCGGCGTGACCACGCCCGACGTGGTGCCCGAGCCGCCGAACTCGACGGGGTTGAGCGGGATGTCGCCGAAGGTCGCGGCGTAGGTCGCCTGGTCGACGACGTCGGTGCAGTCGGTGGGCAGGGCGATCGGCCCGGGGGCCTCGGTCGGAGTGGGCGTGGAGGTGTCCGACGGCGCGGGCGAGGACGGCGCCGACGAGCCGGGGCTCGAAGGATCGGGCGTCGCCTCGCCGGGACCGCTCGCGCAGCCCGCCGTCAGGGCCAGCACCAGGCAGGCCGTCGCCCCCGTGATCGTCGCCCTCCGCTTCGCGGTCGTGCCCCTGATGGTCGTGCTCCTCATGGTCGTGCCTTCCTGGTCGTCGGGCCGTCCCACCCGTTCGCCGATCTCGACGCTACCGACCGGTCCGACCCGTGCAGTCGTCCCGCAGGATGACGTCGGGCCGGCCCGGGTCACGATCGCGTCACGGGGCGTCAGTCGTCGAGGTGCGCCAGGGCGTAGTCGGCCTCCTCGGCCGTGAACCACTCGCCGTACTCGCTCACGAGCTGGTTGCGCAGCACGTCGCCGGTCATGCCGTCCCGCGCATAGGCCTTGGCCTTGCGGACGGCGTTGGCCTGCCAGTCGGCGCCGACCGTGTCGACGGCGTACTGCGCCGCGGCCTCGGACGCGCCACCGGCCACGAGCTTCGAGAACGTGTAGGCCTTGCTGCTGCCGAGGCTGATCGCGAAGGGCTCGGCGTCCTCGAGGGCCTGGGCGTAGTCGGCCGGCACGTCGGCGGCCGCCGACGTCGGCGTGGCCGACGGGGTGGGGGCGGTGGTCGACGACGTGGGGGCGGGGGCGGGCTCGGAGGTCGCGGTCACGGCGGGGTCGTCCTGCTGCACGCTGTCGATCGCCGCACCGAGGCCGACGGCGACGACGATCGACACGATGGTGGCGACGGCTCCCAGCCCGAGGCCGATCCACGCCAGCACCTTCGGCTGCCGTCGCACCAGGGCGATGACGCCGAGCACCACGGCGGCGAGGCCGACGATCGTGCCGACCACCGGCACCAGGCCGAGCAGGAAGGCGACGATGCCGACGATCAGGGCCGCCAGGGCGAGGCCGCGGGGGTGACCCGGGCGCGGTGGCGGGGTCGACGTCCCCGTCGCGGGGTAGGACGTGGTCGGTTGATCGGTGGAGGGGCGTCGCTCGTCGGAGCCGCCCCCCAGCGGGCTCTCGGTGGTCATTCCTCGAGCCTGCCATGGGACCGACCGGTGCGTCCGCCCCCGAACGGGGCTGGGGCCCGGGGTGCGAGACTGGACGGCAACGACACGGCCGTCACCGACGACGGCGCACGGCGGGCCGCGACGACGCCCGCCCCACCAGAGAGGGTGGCCGATGGGCACGCAGCACGAGCAGGCGTCCGAGCACGCACACGACGCCGGGGCGACGACCGACGCAAGCGGCGGGGGAGACGCGAGCCGCGCCTCCTCGTCCCGGGTCACGGGCGGGCCGGCCGCTCCGACCGCCGACCTCGTCGTGCACACGGTGCGGGTGCACCGCAGCGACGAGCCGCTGGCCCGCGAGGACGAGCTCGCCTGGCGCCTCGCCGCACTCGCCACCGACGACGCGCCCGTCGACGACGACGTGACCGAGATGGTGATCAACCGCCTGATCGACAACGCCGCCGTCTCGGCCGCGTCGCTGCTGCGTGCGCCGGTCGCCGTCGCCCGCGACCAGGCGCTCGCGCACCCGCCGACCACCGGAGGCGCGGGCTCGCAGGTCACGGGCGTCGCGCCCGAGCACCCCGTCTCGCCCGAGTGGGCCGCCTGGTCGAACGGGGTCGCCGTGCGCGAGCTCGACTTCCACGACACGTTCCTCGCGGCGGAGTACTCGCACCCCGGCGACAACATCCCGGCGCTGGTCGCCGTCGCACAGCACCGCGGACTCGACGGCGCGGCCCTGCTGCGCGGGATCGTGACCGGCTACGAGGTGCAGGTCGACCTCGTCCGGGCGATCAGCCTGCACGCCCACAAGATCGACCACGTCGCCCACCTCGGCCCGTCGGTCGCGGCGGGCCTCGGCACGATGCTCGGGCTGTCGACCGAGGTGGTGCACCAGGCGATCGGCCAGGCGCTGCACACGACGACGGCCACGCGGCAGTCGCGCAAGGGGGCGATCTCGTCGTGGAAGGCCTACGCCCCGGCGTACGCCGGCAAGGCCGCGGTCGAGGCCGTCGACCGGGCGATGCGGGGCCAGGGCAGTCCCGCCCCCATCTACGAGGGCGAGGACGGCGTGATCGCCTGGCTGCTCGACGGGCCCGGGGCGTCGTACGACGTGCCCCTGCCGGCGCCGGGGGCGTCGAAGCGGGGCATCCTCGACACCTACACGAAGGAGCACTCGGCCGAGTACCAGGCCCAGGCGTGGATCGACCTCGCCCGGCGGCTCGGCCGCTCGCACCCGGCGCTGCGGGACCCCGCGCAGGTGCGGAGCATCGTGCTGCACACCAGCCACCACACGCACGTCGTGATCGGCTCGGGGGCGGGCGACCCGCAGAAGTACGACCCCACGGCCAGCCGCGAGACGCTCGACCACTCCATCCCCTACATCGTGGCCGTCGCCCTGCAGGACGGCGAGTGGCACCACGAGCGCAGCTACGCCCCGACCCGGGCACAGCGTCCGGACACGGTCGAGCTGTGGCAGCGCATCACCACGGCCGAGGACCCCGCCTGGACGGCCCGCTACCACTCGACCGACCCCGCCGAGAAGGCGTTCGGCGGCCGCATCGAGGTCGAGTTCGTCGACGGCACGACCCTCGTCGACGAGATCGCCGTCGCCGACGCCCACCCCCTGGGGGCACGGCCCTTCGGACGCGAGGACTACGTGCGCAAGTTCCGCACCCTGGCCGAGGGCGTGCTGTCCGACGCCGAGGTCGAGCGGTTCGTCGACCTGGCCACGCGCCTCCCCTCGTTGACGGCGGCCGAGGTGCGACAGCTGGGCATCGTCGCCCCCGACGCGCTCGCCGGTGCCGTCGCCCAGCCGGGCGGGCTGTTCTGATGCTGTACTCGACGGTGTCGCCGGCCGACAAGCGTGCGGCGTTCCGGGCCGGACTGGCCGACGAGCGCACCCTGACGTTCCCGGGGGCGTTCACCCCGCTGACCGCCCGCCTGATCGAGCAGAAGGGCTTCGACGGCGTCTACGTGTCGGGTGCCGTGATGGCCAACGAGCTCGGGCTGCCCGACATCGGCCTCACCACGCTCACCGAGGTCGCCACGCGGGCGGGGCAGATCGCGTCGATGACCGACCTGCCCGTGCTCGTCGACGCCGACACCGGGTTCGGCGAGCCGATGAACGTCGCCCGCACCGTCCAGGCGCTCGAGGCCGCCGGCGTGGCCGGCCTGCACATCGAGGACCAGGTCAACCCCAAGCGCTGCGGCCACCTCGACGGCAAGCAGGTCGTCGACGCGGCGACGGCGACCGGTCGCATCCGGGCCGCGGTCGACGCGCGACGCGACCCCGCGCTCGTGATCATGGCCCGCACCGACGTCCGGGCCCTCGACGGCCTCGAGGCGACGATCGACCGGGCCCGTGCGCTCGTGGACGCCGGTGCCGACGCGATCTTCGCCGAGGCGATGGCCGACCTCGGCGAGTTCGAGGCGATCTGCTCGGCGCTCGACGTGCCGGTGCTCGCCAACATGACCGAGTTCGGCAAGAGCGCCCTCTTCACCCGGCAGCAGCTGCACGACGTGGGCGTCAGCATGGTGATCCACCCGGTGTCGTTGATGCGCGCCGCGATGGGCGCGGCGTCCCGGGCGCTCGACGCGCTCACGGCCGAGGGGTCGCTCGAGTCGCAGGTGCCGTCGATGCAGACCCGTGCCGAGCTGTACGAGCTGATCGACTACCCCGGCTACGCGCGCTTCGACGCCGGCGTCTACGACTTCACGCTCGAGGCCTGAGGCCCGAGACCCCAGGAAGTCGCCGAGACCCCCGCGCGCACACCGGGGTCTCGGCGACTTCGTGGGGTCCGGGCGGAGGCGCGGCGTCGGTCGCCGGGGAGGGCGGCGGTCAGGCGAGGTCGGCGAGCAGGGCGCTGACGAACTCGGTGCGCTCGACCATGCCGTGCACGCTGATCCACTCGTGGCGGGCGTGGGCTCCGCCGCCGACGCCGCCGACCCCGTCGAGCACGGCCAGGCCGAGCGCGGCGGCGAAGTTGCCGTCGCTGGCCCCGCCGACCGACACCTCGCGCAACTCGAAGCCGAGCGAGGCGGCGACCCGGGCGGCGCGTTCGTACAGGGCGCCGGTCGCGGCCGAGCGCTCCATCGGCGGACGGTTCCAGCCGCCGGTGACCTTCAGCGTCGCGGCCGGATCGTTCGCCGCGAGCCCCGCGAAGACCCGCTCGATGCGCTCGGCCTCGGTCGACGAGGTGACGCGGACGTCCACCATCGCCCGGGCGTAGCCGGCCTTGACGTTGGTGCGGGTGCCGCCCTGCAGCACTCCCACGTTGAGCGAGGTGCCCGCCTCGACGTCGGCGGCCGCGTGCAGCGTCAGGACGACGCGGGCGATCTCGTCGACGGCGCTCGCACCCGACCGCGGGTGCAGGCCGGCGTGGACCTCGACCCCGAAGGCCTCGACCTCGAAGATGCCGACGCCCTTGCGGGCGGTCTTGACGGCGCCGTCGGCGGCGGACTCGAAGACGAACACCGCGCCTCCTCGTCCGACCTCGCGCTCGATCGCCTCGCGCGAGGCGATGCTGCCGACCTCCTCGTCGCCGTTGAGCAGCAGACGCACGTTCGGGCGGGGCAGCCCCAGGCGGTCGCCGATCGCGAGGGCGTTGCCGAGCTGGATCAGCCCGGACTTCATGTCGAAGACCCCGGGGCCGGTCATGCGGTCGCCCTCGACCGTCACCGGCCACCCGGCCAGCGTGCCCTCGGACCACACCGTGTCGTAGTGGCACAGGGCCGACACCCACTCGGTCGACCCCGACGGCGACGGGTAGTCGAGCGTCACCGTGTCGCCGTAGCCCTCGACGACGTGCACCCTGCGGTCGGCCGGCGGACCGACGGTCTCGCCGAGCCAGGTCTCGATCCAGCGGAGCCCCGCCTCGAGCAGGTCGACGTCGTCGGACGGCGTCTCGAGGCTCGCGTAGGTCGTCAGGTCGGCCACCATCGCGTCGAGGCGTGCCTCGACCTCGCGGCGCAGGGCGGTGACCTGGTCGGGCTGCAGGGGGTCGTGGCTCACGGTCTCGCTCTCGTCGGGCCCGCCGTGGTGTGCGGGCATCTGACCATCTCACTCCCGTGGGCGGGACGGCGACCGGCCGGGAGGCGCGGTGCCGGACCCGAGGAGGCGCGGTGCCGGACCCGAGGAGGCGCGCCCGGCTCTGTCGGAGGCCCCCGATACAGTCGGGGGCACCGACTCCGGCACCCGTTGCCGCACCGACCGCGACATCCACGAGAGGGGCGCCGTGCGCATCCTGCACACCAGCGACTGGCACCTGGGGCGCACGCTGCACGGGGTCGACCTGCACGATCACCAGCAGGCCTTCGTCGACCACCTGGTGGGGCTCGTGGCCGACCGGTCGATCGACGTCGTCGTGGTCGCGGGCGACGTGTACGACCGGGCCGTCCCCGCGGTGCCCAGCGTGCGCCTCCTCGGCCGGGCCCTCGCGCGGCTGACCGAGCACGCCACCGTGATCGTCACGCCGGGCAACCACGACTCCGCGGTGCGACTGGGGTTCGCGGCCGAGCTGATGCGACCCGGGCTGCACCTTCGGGCGTCGGTCGACCTGCTCGACGAGCCCGTGGTCGTCGACGACCCGGACGGGCCGGTCGCCTTCTACGGACTGCCCTACCTCGACCCCGACAGCGTCCGGCGGTCACTGGCGACGGCGGGCGTCGACGAGCCGCTGGCCCGGTCGCACGCGGCCGTCATGGGCGCGGCGATGCAGCGGGTGCGCGCTGACCTCGCAAGGCGGCCCGGCACCCGGTCGGTCGTGGTGGCGCACGCGTTCGTCGTGGCCGGGCCCGCAGCCGACCGCGAGGCCGAGGCCGCCGTCGGGGGTGGCGGCGTCGACGTCGAGGTCGGGACCGCACCCGAGCGCAGCGAGAGCGAGCGCGACATCCGGGTGGGCGGCGTCGACTCGGTCCCGTCGACCGTGTTCGACGGCGTCGACTACGTCGCCCTCGGTCACCTGCACGGTGCCCAACGCGTCGGCCCGTCCGGTCGCCTGCGCTACTCGGGTTCGCCGCTGGCGTTCTCGTTCGGCGAGCGAAACCAGGTCAAGTCGTCCACGATCGTCGAGCTGGCCGCCGACGGCTCGGTCTCGGTCGACCTCGTCCCGGCCCCCGTGCCGCGTCGACTCGCCGAGGTGACGGACACCCTCGACGCCCTGCTCGACGGGCGGCACGACGACCTGCGCGACGCCTGGCTGCGGGTCTTCGTCACCGATCCCGTGCACCCCGAGCGGCTCTACACGCGCGTGGCCGAGCACTTCCCGCACGCCCTCGCGATCCACCACACGCCCGTCGGAGCGGTCGAGGCCCCGGCGCTCGCCGCCGTGACGTCCGAGTCCGACCCGATCGAGGTCGCGGCCGACTTCGTCGCCTTCGCCTCGGGCGGGGCCGCGAGCGAGACCGAGCTGGCCGTGGTGCGCGGCGCCTACGAGGCCGCGCGGGCGAGCGAGGCGAGCGAATGAACCTCCACCGGCTGACGCTGCGGGCCATCGGGCCCTACGCGGGTGAGCACAGCATCGACTTCGCCGCGCTCGGCGCCTCGGGCACCTTCCTGCTCGAGGGCCCCACGGGGTCGGGCAAGTCGACCATCATCGACGCGATCGTCTTCGCCCTCTACGGCGGGCTCGCCGGGTCGGCCTCGACGCCCGACCGCCTGCGCAGCCACCACGCCGCACCCGACGTCGAACCCTTCGTCGAGCTCGTCTTCGAGAACGGTGCGGGCGTCCACCGCATCCGCCGGACTCCCGCGTACCGCCGTCCGAAGGCGCGGGGCACGGGCACGACGCCGGCGAACGCGACCGCGAAGCTGTGGCGCCTCTCGTCGCCCGACGCCGTCGACGGCGAGATCGTCTCGATCAGCGCCCAAGAGGCCGGCGCCGAGGTCTCGCGCATCCTCGGACTCACGCGCCAGCAGTTCGTGCAGACCGTCGTCCTGCCCCAGGGCGAGTTCGCCGCCTTCCTCCGTTCGACCGGCGAGAAACGCAAAGAGGTCCTGCAGTCCCTCTTCGGCACCGAGATCTACGAGCGGACCACGGCCGAGCTCGTCGAACGGCGCAAGGTCGCCAACGCCGCCGTGGCCGCCGCCGACCGAGACATCGAGCTGGCCCGAGCGAGACTGCTCGAGGCGAGCGGGTTCGACGCCGACGTCCTCGACGAGGCTCTGGCCGCCGACGGTGCGGCTGCCGCGCTCGGGGCCCTCGAGAGCGAGGCCTCCGACACGGCGGCCCGGCGGTCACGAGTGGTCGAGACACGAGACGCGGCGCGACGGTCGCTCGATCGCGTGCGAGCGCTGAAGGCTGCACTCGACCGGCGGGCCGACCTGAGCAACCGGCAGACGCGTCTCGACGAGGGTGCCGCCGAGATCGCCACGGTCCGACTGCGCGTCGCCGCGGCGACCCGAGCCGCGACCGTGACCGACGCCCTCGCCGCGGTCACGCGAGCGGACGAGGCCGAGCGTGACGCGGCGTCCCGTCTGGCCGAGGCCACCCGGGGCGTCACGGACGGCGAGGGCACCGGGTCCGCTGCAGCCGACGGGGCCCCGGTCCGAGCCGACGTCGCCGCGCGTCGCGACGCCCGGCTCTCCGAACTCGCCCTCCTGGCCGAGGCGGCCCGCACCGAGAGAGCCCTGCCCGGGCGGCGTGCAGCCCTCGAGGCAGCCGAGCAGTCCCTCGTCGACGCCGACGAGCGGCGCCGAGAGCTGGACGACCGCCTCGTCGCGGCCCCCGTCGTCCGGTCCTCGCTCGTCGTCGAGCGAGAGGCCCTGGCCGACACGTCGACCGACCTCTCCGCCGCCGAGCAGGCGACGGCCGAGGCGCGGGTCCGCCTGCGCGACCTCGACGACCTCGACGCCCTCGGTCGGGCCGTCGACGCGGCGTCCGGACGACTGGCCGACGACTCGGCGGCGGCCCTGAGGGCCCTCGACGACGAGGCCGGCCTCCGCCGTCGGCAGATCGAGGGCATGGCGGGCCACCTGGCCGCGAGCCTGGTCGTGGGCGACCCGTGCCCCGTGTGCGGCTCGCGAGAGCATCCGGCCCCCGCGTCTCCCGGCGCCGAGCACCCCACCGACGAGCAGGTCGAGGCCGCGTCGCTGACGGCACGCGCGGCCGAGGTGCGTCAGCGCGAGTCCGCCGCCCGGCACGCGACCGCCGAGGGGCGGGTCGCCGAGGCCCGCCGCGCCCTGGGCGACCTGACCCGCGACGACGTCGAGTCCGAGCTGGCCCGGCTGGCCCTGCGCGTGTCCGAGGCCACCCGGGCCCGCACCGCCCTCGCGGCGGCCGACGCGGCCCTCGTGGCCCACGACCGCGAGGTCGACCGGCTGCGGGCCGAGCTCGACGACCTCCGCGAGCGGGCCGCCACCGGCCGGGAGCGCGTCGCCGCCGACCGACGCGCCCTGCTCGACGACGAGGCCGAGATCGCGCGACTGCTCGACGGTCGGGCCCCGACCATCGCCGAGCTCACCGCCTCGGTCGGTGACGGCGTCGAACGCGACACGCGCCTCCTGACCCTCCTCGACGCCGCCGACGTGGCGTCCGCCGCGGCGGCCGTCCGACGTGCCGAGCTCGCCGCCGCCCTCGAGCGCAGCGGGTTCGACGACGTCGACCAGGTCGCCGACGCCGCCCTCGAGGCAGGTGACCTGGCCGCCCTCGAGACGCGGGTGTCGGCCCACGAGCGCGAACGGGCGATCGTCGCGGCCGGGCTGGCCGAGCCCGAGGTCGCCGTGCTGGCCGGCGACGAGACGGCGGACGTCGAGTCGGCCGTCGAGGCCCTCGATCGGGTCGAGTCCGAGCTCGACGAGGTCACCGACCGGGCGACGCGGGCCGGCGACCGGGCCGAGCGGACGAGGCAGGCCCTGGCCGCCCTCGAGGCCGTGACGGCCGCTGCCGACGACGCAGTCGAGCACGCCCGGGCGGTGGTGCGCATGGCCAACCTCGCCAGCGCCTCGACCGGCGAGAACGTGAAGGGCGTGACGCTCGGCACCTACGTGCTGCTGCGCCGGTTCGACGAGGTCGTGGCGGCGGCGAACGTGCGCTTGTCGGTCATGTCGAGCGGGCGGTACGAGCTCGCCTCGTCCGACGAGCGCGAGGTCGGGTCGCGCTCGCGCAAGACCGGGCTCTCGCTCGTCATCCGCGACGCGACCACCGACACCACCCGCGACCCCGGCAGCTTCTCGGGCGGCGAGACCTTCTACGCCTCGCTCAGCCTCGCCCTCGGCCTCGCCGACGTCGTGCAGGCCGAGGCCGGCGGGCTCGAGCTCGGCACCCTGTTCGTCGACGAGGGGTTCGGCTCGCTCGACCCCGACACCCTCGACGCCGTCATGAGCGAGCTCGGTCGCCTGAGTGCCTCGGGGCGGGTGATCGGCATCGTCAGCCACGTCGACGAGCTCAAGCAGCGCATCGCCGACCGGGTCGAGGTGCGACGCCGGCCCGACGGGTCGTCGGTGCTCCGCTCGACGGTCGGCTGAGGTCGGTGGCGGTCCGCGCGGCGCGGGGGTCCGCGCGGCGCAGTTGACCCCGACGGTTCGCCCGATCTCGGCGGCCGGCGGTGGCCCTCATCCGAGGGTGTTCACCTGCGCGCACGGCCTCGTTCACGTGGCGGCCACCCGGCAGGAGTCTGCTGATCCCCGCCCCGTGACGACTCCGTCGCGTGGCGACCGGATCACGATCACGATCACAGGAGCAGAACCGTGTCGAAGAACACCCCGAACCGCCGGCGTGCGGCCCTGACGACGGGGGTCGTCGCGACGGCCGCCGTCGCCGCCCTCGCCCTCAGCCCCGTCGCCGCCTTCGCGGCCACCCCCGCGAACGTCGCCCAGAACGGCGGCGCCGCGCGCAGCATCGACGACAGCACGCAGCTGCTGCTCGACTCGGTGAAGGCCGGGCCCGCCAAGAACGTCATCCTGCTCATCGGCGACGGCATGGGCGACAGCGAGATCACCTCGGCGCGCAACTACGCCTACGGCGCCGGCGGAACGCTGCCCGGCATCGACGCCCTGCCCCTGACCGGCCAGTACACGACGTACTCGGTCTACAAGGACGGCGCGAACAAGGGCAAGCCCGACTACGTGCCCGACTCCGCCGCGACCGGCTCCGCCTGGGCCACCGGCACCAAGACCTACGACAACGCCATCTCGGTCGACGTCGACGGCGTCCCGCAGGACACCCTGCTCGAGATCGCCAAGGCCAACGGCAAGAAGACCGGCAACGTCTCGACCGCCGAGCTGCAGGACGCCACCCCGGCCGTCCAGGCCGCGCACGTCGCCGCGCGCAGCTGCTACGGCCCCGACTCCGTCACCCAGTGCGGTGCCGACGCCCTCGACCAGGGCGGCCTCGGTTCGATCAGCGAGCAGATCATCGGCACCCGCGCCGACGTCACCCTCGGAGGAGGCGCGACCTCGTTCGGTCAGTCGGCCCGCGCCGGTCAGTGGCAGGGCGACACCCTGTTCGCCCAGGCGCAGGACCGCGGCTACCAGGTCGTGCGTGACGCGGCAGGCCTCGACGCGCTGACGACCGCCGACCAGGCGCAGCCCGTGCTCGGCACCTTCACCGACGGCAACTTCCCGACCCGGTACGCCGCCACCACGGCGACCGTCGGCGGAGCCGACCTGGCCCCGCAGACCTGCCAGCCGAACCCGGCCCGCCTGGGCACCGACCTCTCGTTGCAGTCGCTGACCGAGAAGTCGATCGACCTGCTCGACACGGGTGACCAGGGCTTCTTCCTGCAGGTCGAGGGTGCCTCGATCGACAAGCGCGACCACAGCGCCGACGCCTGCGGTCAGATCGGTGAGGTGCTCGACCTCGACGAGGCCGTCCAGTCCGCCCTCGCCTTCGCGAAGGCCGACGGGAACACGATGGTCATCGTCACGGCGGACCACGCCCACACCAGCCAGATCGTCGACTCGACGCCGCCCGCCACGCTCAGCACCGCGCTGACGACCGTCGACGGCACCACGATGAAGATCGCCTACGGCACGGCCGCGGCCGGTGGATCGCAACAGCACACCGGCACGCAGCTGCGCGTCGCGGGCTACGGCCCGGGCGCCGCGAACGTCGTCGGCCTGATCGACCAGACCGACAACTTCTTCACCATCGTGAACGCGTTGCAGCTCGACCGCGACCTCGACGGCCTCAGCGCCGCCGCGACGATCTCGGCTCCGACCGAGGTCGCCCCCCGCGCCGACTTCCCGGTCAGCACCGCCGGCCTCGCGGGTGACCGCCAGGTCACGGGCACGCTCGACGTCGACGGCACGGTGACCGACCTCGGCATCGCCGACGTGATCGACGGCGTCGCGACCTACACGGTCACCGCCCCCACCGATCCCGGCAGCTACACGATCACGCTGACCGGCACGCAGAGCGGCACGACGCTGGCCGCGACGGTCGCGGTCGTCGAAGGGGCCGTCACCCCGGCGCCGACGACCCCGCCCGCGGCGGTACCCGGTGACGGCACGAGCGCAGGAGGCGCGGGTACGGCCGGCAACGGAAGCGGACCCCTGGCGTTCACCGGCTCCGACGCGCTGCCCGCCCTGCTGCTCGCGCTGATGCTCGCCGGCACCGGTGCCGCCCTCGTGCTGCGCCGTCGCCACCGCGCCGCGTCCGTGCAGGACGGCGTGCAGCTCTAGCCACCCCCGGCCCCGACACACGGGAGGCGCGGTGCCAGCCGGCACCGCGCCTCCTGCGTTCTCGGGTCGCGTCGGACCCTCGGGTCAGACCAGCGGGTCGCTGTCCGTCGAGCGACGCTCGACGCGCTCGCCCGTGGCCGGGTCGACCGCGCTGCGGGTCGTGGAGACCGTCGAGCGTCGGCGCGACGCGAAGGCGATGCCGATGATGGTCACGACCACGCCGGCCGCGATGAGGATGTAGCCGATCAGCTTGATGTCGATGCCCGCGACCTGGAAGTCGAGAGCGAACGCGAGGACCGCGCCGATCACGATCAAGGCGATTCCGCCGCCGATGCTCATGGGGTCTCCTTCGTCTGGCGCCGCCCCGGGTGGGCGACGGCGCCGACGCGAGGGTCGGCGGGCCCCACAGTACCGACGGGCCGCGTCGAGCGGCCACGACGCGGCGACGGCGCTGAGAGGATGGGGCAGCCCGTCACCCGACACCGCAGGAGATCCCATGACCGGAGCCGCCGGCCCCGTGCCCCTCGACCAGCCGTACCACCGTGCCTCGCCGAAGGTCGCGGTCGTCCGGTTCTGGCGGAAGTACGCCACCTTCCACGGGCGCGCGAGCCGCAGCGAGTACTGGTGGTGGTTCGTCATCGCGTTCGCGTTCCAGGGAGCGCTGCAGGCGTGGGCGACCGGGACGGGCGGTACGTCGATCTGGGCCGGTGGCGACAGCACGGACCTGGGCTACATCGACCACCAGGGCGTCGTGCTGATCCTCTGGGCCGCCGTGAGCTTCCTGCCGACCGTCGCGCTGCAGTCGCGGCGCCTGCACGACGGGGGCTTCACCGCCTGGTACGTGCTCTTCTACCTGCTGCCCGTGCTCGGCTGGCTGACGCTGCTGGTCATGTCGCTGCTGCCCTCGCGCGCCTCGGGCGAGCGGTTCGACACCGGCGGCGAGCGGCAGTACCCGGGGCCCGCCTGATCGGACGCTCGGGCCTCCGCGTCACTCGTCGAGGGACAGGACGAGTCGCTCGCCCGACTCGGACTCGGCGTAGCCGAGACGGCCGGGCAGGCACGAGATCACGGCGCCGTAGCCCTGCCCGACCACGGCGGCGACCGCGTCGTCGAGGGTGCCCGCCCACTCCTTGCTCTCTTCGAACACGACGCAGCGTTCGCCCGCGCCGAGGTCGCGCAATCGTGTCAGCACGGCGGCCGGTGACGAGTCGGCGTGGCTGAGCCGGGTGGTGCGGTCCGATCGGAACGGCATCAGGCCGAGACCCGCCCGGAACTTCGCCCGCTTCTCGTCGGTCGAGCGCAGGCTGTTCAGGCGTCCGACCTTGCTCGGCAGCGCGAAGGCCGTGACGAATCGGTGGGCGTGGTCGTCGATCTCTGCTTCGTCCATGCCTGAGGGTAGGCCCGCCGGCTGTTCACGAGGGGGTTCCGGCGCCGCGCCGCCGACCGCTAACCTGTTCGCACTCCGGTGGACCCGACCGCCGCGGTGGTCCTGTTGAGCGACGTCCGTCGCTCGTTTCCCGGTGGTGGACGCTGCGAGGGTCGGGTCGCCGGAGCCCTGACGCTCGAGGCCCCGTGCGAGGCCCCGAGCGACGCCCGTCCGGCGCCGTCAGCCCTGTTGTGCCGCGTGCACCAGCTCGAGCGCCGCCCGCAGCCCGACCGCCGGCACCTGGCCCGGTGCGCTCGACGCCCCCGCCGACCCGAACGTGACGCACGAGCCGAACGTCTCGCCCGCGAGTCGGGACACGACGCCGAGCGGCCCCATCGACATGGTGATCGCGGGCACGATGCCGGCCCCCGCCCGGAACTCGGCCGTGGCCCGCATCAGCGTCAGCACGTCGTCCGTGCTGGACGGCATGGCGGCGAACTTCGCCACGTCGGCGCCGTTCTCCTGTTGTTCGAGCAGGCGCGACACGATCTCGCCCTGCGTGGGGGTGCCGCTGAAGTCGTGCGACGACATCACGACGACGAGACCGGCGTCGTGCGCGGCGTCGACGAGTCCGCCGAGGAGGTCGGGGTCGGTGTACATCTCGACGTCGACGGCGTCCAGCAGGCCGGTGGCCATCGCCGAGCGCAGCACGGCGGCGTAGGTCGCCGGGGCGACGTCACGCTCGCCCCCCTCGGGTTCGGTGCGCAGGGTGAAGAGCAGCGGCAGGTCCGCGTCGAGCGCGCCGCGGACCCGTCGGACGACGTCGGCCACCAGGTCGAGGTCGGCCGGGCCCGTCGCCGGGGCACCGGCGCGCACGGGCCCGTCGGGGTCCGGTGCCGCGGCGAAGGCGGCGTCGACGAAGTCGATGCGCAGTTCGACCAGTTCGGCCGTCCGGGTGTCGAGCGCCGAGGCGGCGTCGACCAGTGCGTCGGCGGTGCGGGCCACGAGCGGGACGCAGACTGCGGGCCGCCCGGTGCCGAGCGCGACCCGGCCGATCGAGACCGGCAGAGGAGTCGCCATCGTCAGCCCACCACGCTGTCGGTCGTCGACCGGCCGCGGATCGGTGAACCCACGGAGGCGCGCATCGCCTCGCGCAGGACGCCCTCGTCGGGCACCGGCTCGTCCTGTGCCCGCCCGGAGAAGAGCCGCACCTGACCGAGCGCCTGCTCGACGAGCATGTCGAGACCGTTGAAGACGATGCCGCCGTCAGCGGACCAGCGAGACGCGAGGCGGGTCGGCCAGGGCTCGTACGCGACGTCGAACAGGACCGACGAGCTGCTGGTCGGACGCAGGTGCAGGTCGTCCGCGGCCCCGCCGGGCAGCGTGCTGATGACGAAGTCCAACGGGCCGAGCGAGGGCAGCTCGGTGAGCGGGGCGACCATGACGTCGGCACCCAGCTCGGCGGCCAGCGACGTCAGCTCGCCGGCCCGCATCGGGTTGCGCAGGTGGATCGAGAACGACCGGGCGCCGAGGTCCCAGGCGGCGGCCATGGCGGACAGGGCGGTCGCGCCGCCGCCGAGGATGGTGGCCGCGGCGGGCCGTGCGTCGTGGAACCCCTCGATGCTGCGGACGATGCCGTCGACGTCGGTGTTGTGCCCGTGGCGTCGGCCGTCGTCGTCGAGGACCACGGTGTTCGCGACACCGAGGCGCCGGGCGAGAGGCGAGACCGTGTCGAGCAGGGGCAGCACCTCGCGCTTGAGCGGCATCGTCAGGCTCAGCCCGCGCCAGCTCGCGTCGAGGCCCCCGACGAAGTCGGCGAGACCGCCAGAAGCCACCTCGACCCGGTCGTAGTCGAAGGGCAACCCGAGGTGCTCGTACGCCGTGCGGTGCAGCACCGGTGACAGCGAGTGCTCGATCGGCGACCCCAGGACGGCGAGACGTCGGCGAGCATCGGTCACGGGTGGGCCCCTCCCTGCGCCCGCGGCTCGGACGACGACCCACCCTAACGCGAGGGCCCTGAGGGGGCGCGGGGTCGCGGTGACCGGCACCGCGCCTCCTCGGTTCGTCGGCTCTGGCAGGGTCGGGGCATGCAGATCCGACCCTTCGACGAGGCCGACACCGAGACCGTCGTGGCGCTCTGGGAGCGCTGCGGGCTGACCCGCCCGTGGAACGACCCACGACGCGACATCGAACGCAAGCTGACGGTGCAGCGCGAGCTGTTCCTGGTCGGCGTCGATCACGAGGAGGCGCTGGTTGCGACGGCCATGGCCGGTTACGACGGCCATCGCGGCTGGGTCTACTACGTCGCGGTCGAGCCCGATCGCCAGGGGGAGGGATTCGGTCGACAGCTCATGGCCGAGGTGGAGCGGTCGCTCGAGGCGATGGGGTGCCCGAAGGCGAACTTCCAGGTGCGCACCGGCAACGAGCGGGTTCGGGCGTTCTACGAGCACCTCGGGTACTCGGTCGACGACGCCTTCAGCATGGGGAAGCGGCTGATCGCCGACTGAGGCGGAGCGGGCGGTCTCTCTGGGCGGGCGCCCACCGGCCGGCTCGTCGGTCGACCGCCACGCGCCGGATGAACAACATGTGACGATCTTCGGCCGACTCTTGTCGGTCACCCAGCGAGAACTTATGGTCGTGTGCTGTGCCCCCTGTCGGGGGGTGCCGTCCCACCCGAACCGTCTTCTCCAGGAGCACCGACGCCCATGCGCATCAGCCCCCCGTCATCCGAGTCCACCCCGACGGGAGGCCGGCGGCGCGTCCGCGGTGCCGCCCTCGCGTCCGTCGCCGCCGGAACCCTGCTGCTCGGCCTCGTCGCCGCCGCACCCGCCCAGGCCGTGCCGGTCACGATCGACCTCGTCGGCATCAACGACTTCCACGGCCGGCTCGAGGCCGACGCCCCGGGTGCTCGCGCGTCCATCGCCGGTGCGGCCGTCCTCGCCGGTGCCGTCAAGTCGGTCGAGAACGAGAACCCGAACACGCTCTTCGTCTCGGCGGGTGACAACATCGGCGCCTCGACGTTCACGTCGTTCATCCAGGACGACGAGCCGACCCTCGACGCCCTGAACGCCATGGGCCTCGACGTCAGCACGCCGGGCAACCACGAGTTCGACAAGGGCCAGGACGACTTCAACGGTCGCGTCCAGACGAACAGCGACTTCCCCTACGTCAACGCGAACATCCTGAAGAGCGACGGGACCCCCGCGTACCGTCCGTACGTCGTCGAGGAGATCGGGGGCGTCCGCGTCGCCTTCATCGGCGCCCTGACCGAGACCATGCCGACGCTCGTCAGCCCGGCCGGCATCGAGGGGCTCACCTTCGCGCCCGTCGTCGACTCGGTCAACGCGGTCGCGGACGACATCGTCGAGACCGACGCCGCCGACGCCATCGTCCTGCTGCTGCACGAAGGCGCCGAGACCGGCAGCCTGGACTCCGTCACGGGCGACAACGCGTTCGGCGAGATCGCCCGGGGCGTCTCGGGCGACGTCTCCGCGATCTTCTCCGGACACACGCATCAGGGGTACGACTACCTCGTGACGCCCTCCGACGGCGGCCCGCAGCGCGCCGTCGTGCAGACGGGCAGCTACGGGACGAACCTGGCCCGGGTGACCATGACGGTCGACCCCGCTGCCACCGCCTTCCGCGACCGGGTGACGATCGCCTCGCACCGCCTGGTGCCGCTCTACGGCGCCTTCACGCCCGACCCCACCGTCGAGGCCATCGTCACCGCGGCCGTCGGCGTCGCCGCCGAGCGGGGGGCCGAGGTGATCGGCTCGATCAGCGACTCCTTCAACCGGGCCTACAACGCCAACCCCGACGCCAACGGGTTGCCCGTGTCGAACCGTGCGGGTGAGTCGACCCTGGGCAACTTCGTCGCCGACATCCAGCTGTCGTCGACCACCGCGAGCGGTGCCCAGCTCGCCTTCATGAACCCCGGCGGCCTGCGGGACGACCTGCCCTTCGTGGCGCCGAACGGTGACGTGACCTACAAGGCCGCCGCGGCCGTGCAGCCCTTCGCCAACACGCTGGTCGTCGTCGACATGACCGGCGCCGAGATCCGCCAGGTGCTCGAGCAGCAGTGGCCGACCGCCGCACGCACCAGCACCCTGAAGCTCGGCACGTCCGAGGGCCTGACCTACACCTACGACCCCGCTGCGGCAGCGGGTTCGCGCATCGCCGCCGTCTCGCTCGACGGTGCGGCGATGGACGACGCGACCATCTACAAGGTGACCGTCAACTCGTTCCTCGCCTCGGGTGGCGACGGCTTCACCGCCTTCGCGAACGGTCGCGCCCACGCCGACAGCGGCAAGGTCGACCTGCAGAGCCAGCTCGAGTACTTCGACGCCCAGGCCGGTGACCCCTCCGACCCCGACTTCGCGTCGCGTTCGGTCGGTGTCTCAGGGCTGACCGCCGCACCCGTCGGCGGGTTCGTCGCCGGTGACACGGTGTCGATGACCCTGTCGTCGCTCGTCCTGCAGCAGGCCGCCGCGGACGCGTCGGGCACCGTGACCGCGACCCTCGACGGTGTCGAGCTCGCCTCGGCGCCGATCGACGAGACGATCCTCGACAACTCGGATGAACAGGGTCGCGCCACCCTCCGCTTCGTCGTCCCCGAGGGCATCACCGCTCCCGCGGCCGGGCCCGTCACCCGATCGCTCGTGCTCACGGTCGACGGGACCGGCACGACGGCGTCCGTCCCGCTCGTCTTCGCCGCAGCGGCCGCTCCCGTGGTCGTCCCGCCGACCGACCCGGGCACCACGCCCCCGGTCACGACCCCCGGTGGCACGGTTCCCGGCGCGGGCACGGGCACGGGCTCGAGCACCACGCCCGCCGGCACGGTCCGCAACGCCGACGGCTCGCTGGCCTTCACCGGCCAGGACGGCCTGGGGCTCGCGGCCCTCGCCGCGCTCTCCCTGATGCTGGCCGGCGGCTCGGCGCTGGTCGTCGCCCGCCGACGCCGCCTCCGCACGGCGGTGACGCCCACCGAGGGCTGACGCCACCCGGCATCGCACCACCGACCGAACGTCGCACCGCTGAAACCGGCGGTGCGACGTTCAGTTCGTGGTGCGAGCCTCGCGCGGTGGTGACGGCGGCGGCGCGACCGACCGGCACCGCGCCTCCTCGTGGTGTTCCCGGGGGCCGGCACCGCGCCTCCCGTACGCTCGTCGCGTGACGACGTTCGCCTACCACCGCCTGTTCCGGTCGCTGCCCTCGTACCGGTGGTGGCGACCGCTGCTCGCGGCCGTCGTGGCGGTCGTCACCTACCTGCTCGCCTCGGTCGTGGTCTACGTGGGCGTCCTCGGGGTGACCACGGCCGTCGGCGGGACGGCGGCCGGCGAACGACTGCAGGCCGGCATCGAGGGCGACGCCCTGGCCGCGGCCGACCCGCTCGTGCTCTTCACGACGCTCGCCTCGATCGCGGTCATGCTGCCGGCGATCATGCTGGGCGCCCTGATCGTCGGGCCGGGGGCGGTCGGCGGGCTCTGGAGCGTCGCCGGGCGGCTGCGGTGGCGGTGGCTCGCGCGGTGCGTCGTGCCCGGGCTCGCCTTCATGGCGGTCACCGTCGGGCTGAGCTACGTCGTGGCGCCGCTCGTCGCCGGCGAGCCGCTCGGGACGGGGCCGGTCACGACGCCGGGCGAGACGCTCGCCTGGGCCGTCGTGGTGATCCTCGTCGTGACGCCGTTCCAGGCGACCGCCGAGGAGTACGCCTTCCGCGGCCTGGCCATGCAGACCCTGGGGTCGTGGGGCGCGTTCCCGGTCGTGGCCGTCGTGCTGCCGACGGTCGCCTTCGCGTTCGCGCACGACTACAACGCCTGGGGCATGCTCGACGTCGCCGTGTTCGGGGTGGCCGCGGCCTACCTGACCTGGCGCACCGGCGGACTCGAGGCGGCGATCGTCGCGCACGTGCTCAACAACACCGTGCTGTTCCTGCTGTCGGCACCGTTCGCGGGCGTCGAGTCGAGCGACGGCAGCCCCCTCGCCCTCGCCGTGACGGTGGTCTCGACGCCGCTCTACGTGTGGCTCGTGCTCAGGGCGGCTCGACGCACCGGTCTCGTGACGGTCCGCAGCGCTCCTCTCGTCCCCAGCGCGCCTCCCGCCGACGACCGTCCCCAGGAGGCGCGGGTCGGCTGACCGCGTCGGTGGCCGCTCGTAGACTCGTCGCGTGACCACCACCGCCTCGCCCGCCCTGGCCCCCGACGCCCCCACCGCAGCCCTCGACGTGCTGCACCGGGTGTTCGGCTACGACGCGTTCCGTGGCCAGCAGGCGCAGATCATCGACCAGGTGGTCCAGGGCGGCGACGCCCTCGTGCTCATGCCCACGGGTGGCGGCAAGTCGCTCTGCTACCAGGTGCCCGCCCTCGTCCGCGAGGGCACGGGCATCGTCGTCTCGCCGCTCATCGCCCTGATGCAAGACCAGGTCGACGCCCTCGAGGCCGTCGGCGTCCGCGCGGCGTTCCTCAACTCGACGCAAGACCCCGACCGTCGTCGGGCGGTCGAGCAGGCGTTCGTCGAGGGCGAGCTCGACATGCTCTACCTCGCGCCCGAGCGGCTGAAGCTCGAGTCCACCAAGTCGTTGCTCGACCGGGGTCACGTCTCGCTCTTCGCCATCGACGAGGCGCACTGCGTGGCGCAGTGGGGGCACGACTTCCGCCCCGACTACCTCGAACTGTCCGTGTTGCACGAGCGCTGGCCCGACGTGCCGCGCATCGCGCTGACGGCGACGGCCACCGAGACCACCCACCGCGAGATCTCGCGGCGCCTCGAGCTCGACGACGCCAAGCACTTCGTCGCCGACTTCGACCGGCCCAACATCCAGTACCGCATCGAGGCGAAAGACGGCCCGCAGCAGCAGCTGCTGCGGTTCATCCGCACCGAGCACGACGGTGACGCCGGCATCGTGTACTGCCTGTCCCGCAAGTCGGTCGAGAGCACGGCCGAGTTCCTGGTCAAGCAGGGCATCCCGGCGCTGCCGTACCACGCGGGCCTCGAGGCGCAGACCCGGGCGCGCAACCAGGCGCGGTTCCTGCGCGACGAGGGCATCGTCATGGTCGCCACCATCGCCTTCGGCATGGGCATCGACAAGCCCGACGTGCGCTTCGTCGCGCACCTCGACCTGCCCAAGTCGGTCGAGGGCTATTACCAAGAGACCGGCCGTGCCGGCCGCGACGGCCTGCCCTCGACGGCGTGGCTGGCCTACGGCCTGCAAGACGTCGTGCAGCAGCGACGCATGATCGACCAGTCCGAGGGCGACGCCGAGCACCGCCGCAAGCTCGGCGCCCACCTCGACGCCATGCTCGCCCTGTGCGAGACGGTCGAGTGTCGACGCGTGCAGCTGCTCGGCTACTTCGGCCAGGCGAGCACCGCCTGCGGCAACTGCGACACCTGCCTCTCGCCGCCCGAGTCGCTCGACGGCACGGTGCCCGCCCAGAAGCTGCTCTCGACGGTCGTCCGGCTGAAGCGAGAGCGCAACCAACAGTTCGGCGCGGGCCAGATCGTCGACATCCTCGTCGGCAAGTCGACCCCCAAGGTCCTCCAGAACCGCCACGAGCAGTTGTCCACCTTCGGCATCGGCACCGAGCTGAGCGACGTCGAGTGGCGGGGTGTCGTCCGACAGCTGCTCGCCCAGGGGCTGTTGGCGGTCTCACCCGACGGGTACGGCACGCTGCTGCTCACCGAGGCCGCGGGCGAGGTGCTCTCGGGCAGCCGCACCGTCCGGCTGCGACGCGAGCCCGAGCGCCCGGTGCGCTCGGCCCGCGCGCGGGGTGGCTCGGGTTCGTCGAGCCGCGGCTCGTCGCGGGGTGCCGCCGAGCTGACCGGCGACGACGCCGCCCTGTTCGAGACCCTGCGCGAGTGGCGCGCCGGGGTCGCCCGGGCGCAGGGCGTCCCGGCCTACGTCGTGTTCGGCGACGTCACCCTGCGGGGCATCGCGTCCGAACGGCCCACCTCGCTCGATCAGCTCGCGGGCATCAGCGGTGTCGGTCAGAAGAAGCTCGACACCTACGGTCAGCAGGTCCTCGCCGTCGTGGGCGGCACCGCCCCGGCCGAGGCGGCGGCCGTCGGGTCCGTCGCGACGGCGTCCGTGTCCGCGGCGGGCAGCGTCACGGCCCGTTCGCCCCGCACGACGTCGACGGCCCCGGCCGCCGGTCGGGCTGCCCGCCGTGCGGCACCGCCCGCGGTCGACGAGGTGCCCGAGGTGCCGGCCGACGATCTCTACGACCTGCCGTCCGACGCTCCGTTCGACCCTTACGACGACGCGCCGCCGCCGCCCGACGACTGGCGTTGACCCGGGGCCGACGGGCCGAAGCCGAGCAGCGGGAACGCCTGCGACAGGACGACCAGTGCGACCGTCGTGATCACCATGGCCTCGAACCCGCCGAGGAAGGGCTGTCCGTTCATGCGGGCGACGTAGGCCGCGGCGAGCAGCAGGGCGCCGCCCGCCGGGGGTGCCAGTCCGATGAAGCGCATGCTCGTCTGGTCGAGGTCAGCGCTTCGTCGCGTCCGCCGGACCGACGAGACCGCCACGACGACGAGCGCGAGCCAGACGATCGCCGACAGCACGTACAGGCCGGTCGCCACGACCGTCGCGGTGAGACCGACGCCGACCGAGGTGGCCGCACCGACGATGCTGGTGACGGCGAAGTAGGTGTAGATCAGCGCGGTGGCACCGAAGACGAACGGCAGGCGCGAGGGGCGGGTGGTCACGGTCTCGTCGTCCATGGCGGTCCTCTCGGGTCGTCGGGGCTGTCGTCGGGAGATGGTGTCGGGCGCCCCGGGCCGTCCTGGGGCGTCCACGACCGTCGGAGTCTGCGATGCGCAGGACCGTCCGCTCGCACGGCGGGGCCACCGCCCACGGGGTTCGGCGGTGAGTCGCGGCGCCCGTTCCGGGTCTCGGGTCGATCCCCCGACGAGGACTCGCTCGAGGTGTCGTGAACCGGACGAGTGTCCTGTTTCGATCGACCTCCGACGATAGGGCGCGGGTCCGTCGGCGGCAATCCTCCCTGAGGGGGACACCCGTTGTTCCCCGAATCGGGTGGTGCGGGTGGGTGTCGACGGGCCCCGGGTGAGGCGCAGGGGCGAGCCATGCCCCTCGGGGAATGTGGTGTCCGGCACAGTGGAGCGTGCTCACAACCCTCAGCCGTTCGGTCCTGTCACCCCTCGTGCGCGTGGTCTGGCGTCCCCGGGTGATCGGGCGCCGCAACGTCCCGCGGCGCGGTGCCGTCATCCTCGCCAGCAACCATCTCTCGTTCATGGACAGCGTCGTGATCACCCTCATGGCACCCCGTCAGGTCTCGTTCCTCGCGAAGAACGCCTACTTCACCGGCACGGGTCTCAGGGGTCGTGCGTCGCGCGCGTTCTTCACGGGCATCGGCGCCATCGGTGTCGAGCGAGGGGCCGGGTCCGCCGCCCAGCACGCCCTCGACCTGGGTCTCGGCAAGCTGACGGACGGCGACGCGTTCGCGATCTACCCCGAGGGGACGCGCTCCCTCGACGGGCGGCTGTACCGCGGCCGGACGGGCGTCGCCTGGCTCGCGCTGACGAGCGGGGCGCCGGTCGTGCCGGTCGCCCTGACGGGGACCCAGGAACTGCAACCGGCGGGCGCGCGCCTCCCGCGCCTCCGGAAGGTCACCGTCGAGTTCGGCGAGCCCCTCGACCTCTCGCGCCACGGTGAGGCGAAGTCGGGTCGGGCTCGTCGGCACGCGACCGACGAGGTGATGGCGGCGATTCAGCGGCTCAGCGGGCAGGTCGAGGCGGGTTCGTACAACGATCCGCCCGCCCCGTCGGTCGTCGCGCGGGTGCGCCGCGCGATGCGGCCCGACCCCGTGGGTCCCGATCCGCTCGACTGAGCCGCGCTGCTCGCCCGCGCCGGGCGTAGCGTCGGAGCCATGAAGGTCGCAGTGCTCGGGACGGGCATCATGGGTCAGGGCGTGGCGGGGACACTGCTGCGCGAGGGGTTCGACGTCACGGTCTGGAACCGCACGAGGTCGAAGGCCGAGCCGCTGGCCGCCGACGGCGCCGTGGTCGCCGACACGGCGCGTCAGGCGGTCGAGGGCGTCGACGTGATCGTCACCGTGCTGTTCGACGGCGACGCCGTGCTCGAGGTCCTCGACGAGGCGGCCGACGCGAGCCGTCCCGACGCCGTCTGGGTGCAGGCCAGCACCATCGGCGAGGCCGACACGGCCCGCGTCGTCCGGACGGCCGACGGGCACGGGCTCCGGCTGGTCGAGGCCATGATGCTCGGCACGAAGAAGCCGGCCGCGACGGGAAAGCTCGTCATGCTGGCCGCCGGCGACGGCGCCCTGCTCGAGGCCGTGCGTCCAGTGCTCGACGCCATGGGCTCGAAGACGATCGTCGCGGGCGACACGGTCGGGCAGGGGACGGCGTTGAAGCTCGCCGCCAACGCCTGGATCGCCACCATCACCGCCGCCACGGCCCAGTCGCTCGCGCTGACGGAGGCTCTCGGCCTCGATCCGCAGCTCTTCCTCGACGCGATCGACGGCGGCCAGTCCGACACCCCGTACGCGCACCTCAAGGGCGCGACGATGATCGCCGGCGAGTACCCGGCCCAGTTCGCGCTCGACGGCATCCGCAAGGACCTCGGCTTGATGCGCGAGGCCGCCCAGGGCACGCGCTTCGACACCGGCCTGCTCGAGGCGCTGTCCGGCGTCTACGCCTCGGCCGCCGAGCAGGGCCACGGCGACGACGACATCGCCGCGGTCCGCACCGGCTTCGACCGGAACGGTTCCGCCGAGACCCCGTGAAGCCGCCGAGACCCTCGCGCGCGCGGAAGGGTCTCGGCGCGTTCCTGGGGTGTCAGCGTCCCTGACCGCTCGCTGCGGCCACGAGCGCGGTTGCGACGGCGCGGGCGGTCGTGGTGTCACGGTCGGGTTCGCGCAGATGCATGGCGAGGTCGCCCGTGACGACCAGCAACAGGTGTTCGGCCAGCGCCTCGGCCTGCCCGCCGACGAGCGGGCGGGCGAGGTCGGTGAGTCGCGTGCGCAGCGTCTCGGTGTCGAGCCGCACGGCCTCGGCGACGTCGGCGGGCGGCTCGACGTACTCGGCCGCCGAGGCGAGGAACGCGCACCAGCG
Source organism: Frigoribacterium sp. Leaf415 (assembly GCF_001424645.1). NCBI lineage: Bacteria > Bacillati > Actinomycetota > Actinomycetes > Micrococcales > Microbacteriaceae > Frigoribacterium > Frigoribacterium sp. Leaf415. Next base: position 135,344 of record NZ_LMQR01000002.1, on the reverse strand, counting down.
TGCCCCCGTCGGGCGGGACCGGAAGTCGTCCAACGCATCGAAGACCGCGAGGAGGCGCGGGCCGGCCTCGTCGTACCGGGCGACGGCGGTGTCCCAGGTGGCGAGCCAGTCGTGGTGGCGACGGGTCAGCGCTGCGGCGACCAGCGCCTCCTTGCTGCGGTAGCCGCGGTACATCGTCGCCGCCGAGACGCCCGCGCGGGCGAGGACGGCGTCGACGGGCGTCGCCGCGATGCCGTTCGTGAAGAACAGCTCGTCGGCGGCGTCGAGGATCTTCTTCTCGCTGGCCGGGCGCAGGGGCATGCGGACAGCTTAGGCTGTGAAAATGAAACGTACGTTTTCGAATGGCGTCGGGCTCGTCGCCGCCGGCACGGCCCTGATCGCCGTGACCTACGGCCTGGTCCGCCTCGCCTTCGGGCTGTACCTGCCCGAGATGCAGGCCGACCTCGGGTTCGACGCGGGTGTCGCGGGAACGGTCTCGTCCGGAGGCTCGCTGGCCTACGTGGCCGGTGCGGTGGCGGGGTTCGCCGCGGCCGGTCGCCACTCCCGGGCCCTCGTCGTCGCGGCCGGCGCCACGGCCGGGGTCGGGGCCGCGGGCCTGGCCCTCGCCCCCGACGTGGTCCCGTTCGCTTTCGCGGCCGTGCTGGGCTCGGCCGGTGCCGGGCTCGCCTCGCCCGCGCTCGTGCGCGTGCTGCAGCGCGGTCTCGACGACGGGCGGCAGGCGGGCGCCCAGACGGTCGTCAACGCGGGCACCGGGCCGGGGCTGGTGGCGGCGGGCCTCCTGGCGTTCGCGTTGCTGCCCGACTGGCGGCTCGCCTGGCTGGTGGCCGCCGGGGGAGCCGTCGCGGCGGCGGGGGCCGTCCTCGTGCTCGACCGCCGCGCCTCCTCCGCTCGATCCCTCGTCGCGGATGGCACCACCGGTGTCGCACGCGCCGACACCGCCCGCCCGAGCGGCGCCACGGGCCTCGGCCCGACCGGTCCCCGCGGCCTCCTGCCGCCGCGGTCGTGGTTCGTCGCCCACCGGTGGGTGCTGCTCGCGGCCCTGCTCGCCGGTGCCGCCTCGGCCGCGGTCTGGAACTACGGACGCACCCTGCTGGTGGACGCCGGGGTGGCGGCCGAGCTGTCGGTCGGGGCCTGGGTCTGCCTCGGTGCCGGAGGCACGGCCGTCATCGTCACCGCCCGACCGCTGGCGCGCCTGGCCCCCGGGACGGTCTGGACGCTCACGCTGGCCGTGATGGCGGCGGGCACGGCCGGGGCGGCGGCCCTGCCCGGAGTCGTGCCCGTGTCGTTCGCGGCCTGCGCGGCGTTCGGCTGGGCCTACACGGCGGCGACGGGTGCGCTGATCGCCTGGACCGCCGAGATCGACGCCGAGCGGGCTGCGAGCGGGACGGCGCTGCTCTTCGTGCTGCTCGTTCTGGGCCAGGCCGTGGGGGCCGTCGTCCTGGGCGCGCTCGTCGGAACCGCCGGCTACGGCACGGCGTTCGTCCTGGCCGCGCTCGCCGCCCTCCTCGCCGCCCTCCCGGGCCTCGGCCGCCTGAGACCCCGGGAAGTCGCCGACACCCCAGCCCGCGCGCAGGGGTCTCGATGACTTCCCGGGGTGTCGGCGCACCCGGCGGGGAATGCAGCGTGCAACCGCCGGGTTGCCTCACGAGCGCCCCCGCCCGAGGGCGCGTCACCGTTCGGAAGGACCACCCTTGGACCTCTTCTCTCCCGCCACCTTCGGCCAGCTCGAGCTGCGCAACCGCGTCGTCATGGCGCCCCTCACCCGTCTGCGCTCCGGCGACGACGGCGTTCCCGGCGACGTCGTGGTGGAGCACTACCGGCAGCGCGCCTCCTTCGGTCTGATCACGACGGAGGGCACCTACCCCTCGCAGGAGTCCAAGGCCTACGACGGCCAGCCCGGCATCGTCACCGACGAGCAGGTCGCCGGCTGGAAGCGCGTCGCCGACGCCGTCCACGCCGAGGGCGGCCAGATCGTCATGCAGGTCATGCACGGCGGCCGCGTCTCGCACACCGACATCACCCGCACCGACCGCATCGTCGGCCCCAGCGCGATCGCCATCGACGGTCAGGTGCACACCTCGGCCGGCAAGGTCGACTTCCCCGTGCCGCACGCCCTCACCACCGATGAGGTGCACCAGGTCACGGCCGACATCGTCGCCGCGTCGAAGCGCGCCGTGCTCGAGGCCGGACTCGACGGCGTCGAGATCCACAGCGCCAACGGCTACCTGCTGCACGAGTTCCTCTCGCCCGTCTCGAACGTCCGCACCGACGAGTACGGCGGAACCCCTGAGAACCGTGCCCGCCTCGCGATCGAGACCGCGACCGCCGTGGCCGACGCGATCGGCGCCGGCCGCGTCGGCATCCGCCTGTCTCCCATGCACAACATCCAGGACGTCGTCGAGACCGACGTCGCCGACGTGACCGCCGTCTACCGCGCGGTCGTCGAGGGCCTCGCCCCGCTCGGCCTCGCCTACCTCAGCGTGCTGCAGGCCGACCTGCGCGGCGAGCTCGTGCAGGACCTGCGGACCCGCTTCGGCGGCGCCTTCATCGCCAACAGCGGCTTCGGCCAGATCACCACGCGCGACGAGGCCATCGCCGAGGTAGCGGACGGCCAGGCCGACGCCGTCGCCGTGGGCCGCTTCGCCATCGCCAATCCCGACCTGGTCGAGCGTTGGCAGGGCGACCACGAGGTCAACGAGCCGAACCCCGCGACGTTCTACGCGGACGGCGCCGAGGGCTACACCGACTACCCGACGCTGCAGCACGCCGACCGCTAGTCGATCGCCTGCACCGCGAACCCCGTTCCGTGCGACGAACCACGTTCCTTCGTGGTTCATCGCACGGAACGGGGTTCGTCGTCGTGAGGCCCGTCCGCGCGGTCCGCGCGCCGTCCGCGCGGCATCCGCCGCCCGGGGCGGGCCGAGGAGGCGCGGGTCGCGTCACCCGCGCCGCGCACCGGGCGTAGACAGGACGGCATGAGCGACGTGAAGCACCCGTCCGACCTCGGGATCGACGTGAGCGAGGGCTCGCCGCAGCAGCTGTACCGCTGGCTGCTCGCGAGCGTTCTGTTCGGCCGACCCGTGCAGCAGAGCGTCGCCGCCGACACGTACCAGGTGCTGATCGACCACGGGCTGACCAGCCCGGCCCGGTTCGCCGAGCACGACCACGAGGGGTTGCGCCGCCTGCTCGACGAGGCCGGCTACGCCCGCATCGACCACGTGATGAGCGACGAGCTGCATGAGGTGATGGGCCGTGTCGACTCCGACTGGGGGTCGGTGAACCACCTCGTGCGGTCGTCGGCGGACAGGGCCGAGCTGACCCGCCGCCTCACCGACCTCAAGGGCGTCGGCCCGAAGACCGCCGAGATCTTCACACGCGAGTTGCCCGACGCGCTCTACGGCACAGCCTGACCGCGTCGTCGACCGGGTCGTGCCCCGGGCCGGTGCCGGGGGCGGGGCACCCGTAGACTCGGAGCGATCTCGGGGGCGCGACCCGCGCCTCCTCGGGTGTGACCGGTGCGACCGCACCGACAGTCCGCGCGATCGCGCAGAGGGGGCCTCGTGACGCTCGTCGACAAGCTGTTCCGTCAGGACGAGTGGCGCACCGTGCCCAACGCGATCTCGGCGGCGAGGCTGCTGCTGCTGCCGGTGTTCCTCGTGTTGATCGTGGGGCAGCACTACTGGTCGGCCATGGTCGTCATCGCGGTCGTCTTCGTGACGGACTTCCTCGACGGGTTCATCGCCCGCCGCACGAACACGACGTCCGAGCTCGGCAAATGGCTCGATCCGGTCGCCGACCGCATCACGGTGATCGTCGTCGTCATCGCGTTCGTCGCCGGAGGGCTCGTGCCCTGGCCCGTGCTGCCGCTGCTGCTGGTGCCCGACCTGCTGCTGAGCGCCTACGCGTTGTTCGTGCTGGCCGGGGCGTCGTTCCCGGTGACGTGGGTCGGCAAGATCCGCACGGCGCTGATCTTCGTCGGGCTGCTGCTCGTGCTGGTCGCGGCGGCGGTCGTGGACCAGTTCGGCGGGTCCGGAGGCACGGCATCGGCCCCGCTCGCCGACGCCGGTGCCGTCGCTCGTACGATCGGCCTCGTGGTGCTCTGGGTCGGCCTCGCCGGCCACTGGGTCGCGGCCGCCCTCTACGCCGCGGCGCTCGTCCGCACGCGCCGCGCCCGCCGCCCCGCCTGACCCGCGCCCCCGCCCGCCCTCGCCCTGCCCTGGTGTGCAATTCGCGACAACCGAGGTCGGGGAGAACGATTTCCCCCTGAACTGAGCGGCGTGTCGACCGGCGGTTGTCGGGTTAGGTACGCGGGGAGGTGCGGTGCCGGTCGGGTTGGGTACGCGGGGAGGTGCGGTGCCGGTCGGGTTAGGTACGCGGGGAGGTGCGGTGCCGGTCGGGTTCGGTACGCGGGGAGGTGCGGTGCCGGTCGGGTTCGGTACGCGGGGAGGTGCGGTGCCGGTCGGATTCGGCACGTGAGGAGGCGCGGTGCCGGTCGGCGCACCGACGAGCGGAGCAGGGCCGGCCCAGGACGCAAAGCCCCCTCAGGGGAAGCGCATGGGAACGAGCAAGCCTCAGGAGCGATGGTTGAGCCCATCATCCCGAGGAGGCCACCATGGACCGCACACCCGGCACCACCCGCGACACCGGACGCCGTCGCGCACGAACCGTCACGGCCGCGGTCGGGCTGTCTGCTCTGGCGATCGCCGGGGCCACCTCGGTCGGCGTGTACGTCGCCGGCACCGTCGACGCTTCCGCCGCGTCGACCGGCGGCACGACGAGCGCCGAGTCGGGGACGAGCACCGACTCGGGCAGCGCCGGCACGAGCACCGGCTCCGGCACGAGCACCGAGTCGGGCGGCACCACCGGCTCCGGCACGAGCGCCGAGTCGGGCGGCACCACCGACTCCGGCACGAGCACGGATGCGGGCACCTCGGACTCCGGTAGCTCGGGTGCCGTGACGACCCCGGTCCAGCCGAGCACCGGCCAGGGCTCGCAGGCCCAGAGCTCGGGGTCCTGATCATGTCGACGACGATCACCACCCTGCCCGGCGTCCGTGACTGGACCCTGTGGACGACCGCCGCCCGTCTCGTGGTCGCCGACCCGCGCCTCCTCACCGAGGCCGCGGCCGTCGTCGGCGACGTGACCGACGAGGTCGAGCGGGCCTGCAGCCGGTTCCGCGACGACTCCGAGCTGAGCCTGCTCGGTCCGGCCCTCGTCGGCGGGGTCGAGGTGAGCGCGATGCTCGCCGGGCTCGTCGACGCCGCCCTGACCGCCGCCCGTGACACCGACGGAGACGTCGACCCGACCCTCGGCGCCGATCTCGTCGCGCTGGGCTACGACCGCGGCGTCCCGACGGGCACGGCCTCCACCGACACCCCCGCAGGAGGCGCGATGACGACCCCGGCGCCGCTCACGGTTGCGGAGGGGGTCACCCTCGCCCTCGGCCCGCGTCGGGCGCCGGTCTGGCCGCGTGTCCGCCTCGAGGGTCGCGTCCTCACCGTCCCCTCCGGCGTCCGCCTCGACCTCGGCGCCACGGCCAAGGCCGTCGCCGCCGACCTCGCGGCCCGACGGATCGCCGACGAGCTCGGCGTCGGCGTGCTGGTCTCGCTGGGCGGAGACATCGCCACGGCGGGGCCCGCCCCCGACGGACGGACGAGCTGGGGCGTCGTCGTGCAGGACCTGCCGACCGATCCCGCCACGACGATCGAGCTCGCGGCCGGGTACGCCCTCGCCACGTCGAGCACGCAGAAGCGGCGGTGGACCTCGGGCGGGCGGCCGGTGCACCACATCCTCGACCCGCGTTGGGGCGTGCCGGCCGCGCCGGTCTGGCGCAGCGTCACCGTCGCCGCGCCGGCCTGCCTGCGGGCGAACACGCTCAGCACCGCCGCCGTCGTGCGGGGGCTGCGCGCCGTCGCCTGGCTCGAGGCCCTCGGTGCCCCGGCTCGCCTGGTCGACGCGCGGGGCCGGGTCGTCGTGACCGGCGGCTGGCCCCTCGAGACCGACCGGTCCGCCGAGATCGCTCGGCCCGCCGAGACCGACCGGCCCGACGAGACCGGCGGGAGCACCCGCTCATGACCGAAGCGCTCTGGGCCCTGGGCCGAGGAATGGGCGTCGCCGCCCTCGTACTGTTCACCGCCGCCGTCGTGCTGGGCGTCGTCACCCGCTCGGGCCGCCCGCTGCCCGGGCTGCCCCGCTTCTCGGTGACGCTCGTGCACCGCGACGTGTCGCTGTTCGCGACGGCCTTCCTGGTCGTGCACATCGTCGCGCTGCTCTTCGACCCCTACGCGCAGCTGACCCTGCTCGACACGGTCGTGCCCTTCTTCGGTGACTACGAGCCGTTCTGGCAGGGCCTCGGCACCCTCGCATTCGACCTGACGATCGCGATCGCGCTGACCGGTGTGCTGCGCCGCCACGTCGGTCGCCGCCTGTTCCGTGCCGTGCACTGGGGCACGTACCTGCTCTGGCCCGTCGCCCTGGCCCACGCGATCGGCAACGGCACGAACGGCACCGACGCCTGGTTCCTCGCCCTCGCCGGGCTGTGCACCGCGAGTGTCGTGGCCGCCGTCGTCTGGCGGCTGAGCACGCGCTTCGTCGAGCTGGACGCGCAGCGGCTGCCCCGGGCGACGCCGCACGACCTCGGCTCCGTCACCCCCGTCGCCGCCCCGTCCCGCCCCCTCGAGAGGCTGCCCCGATGAGCACGCTCGCCCCACCGCCCGTCCCGTCCCCGGCGGGAGGCCCGCGCCTCACGGCCCCGAGTGGCATCCGCCGTCTCTTCGCCGCCCGCGACGCGTCGTTCGCGACCCACCTCGACACGTTCGGCCCTCTGCCGCTCGAGCACGCCGGCCCCGACCTCGTCGCCGACCTGCAGCACGCCGGACTCGACGGCCGCGGCGGAGCCCATTTCGCCACCTGGCGCAAGCTCGGGGCCGCCCGCGCCGAACAGCAGGGCCGTCGCGGCCCGGCCTCGCGAGGGCGCCACCGTGCCGTGGTCATCGCGAACGGCGCCGAGGGCGAACCGCTCAGCCGCAAGGACGCGACCCTGCTCGCGCACGCACCGCACCTCGTGATCGACGGACTGCTGCTGGCGGCGGCGACCGTGGGGGCGTCGAGGGCCGTCCTGTACACGACCTCGCGCCTCCTGCCGGGGGTCGAGGCCGCGCTCCGCGAGCGGGGCGACGCCTCGGGCGTGACGCTGGTCGAGGCGCCCGAGACCTTCCTGTCGGGGGAGGCGAGCGCCGCGGTGGCCGCGATCGAGGGGCGGCCCGCGGTGCCCTCCGACCGGGTCGTGCGCCTGACCTCGAGCGGGGTCGACGGCCGGCCGACGCTGGTCCAGAACGTCGAGACCCTCGCCCAGCTCGCCTTGCTGGCACGCTTCGGCGTCGACTGGTTCCGCTCGGTCGGCGCCCCCGCCGAGCCCGGCACGCGCCTGGTCACCGTCGGCGGTGGGGACGGACGGTCGCCCCTCGCGACCGCCGGCAGCCCGGGAGGCGCGGGTCGGGTCCTCGAGGTCACCGGCACCATGAGCCTGCGCCGCATCGTCGAGGCCGCCGGCATCGACACGTCGCGGCTGCGCGCGGTGCTCGTGGGCGGGTTCCACGGGGTCTGGCTGCCGGTCGAGGCACTCGACCTGCCCTTCACGCGGGAGGCACTGCAGCCCTGGGGTGCCTCCCCGGGAGCCGGCATCGTCTGGGCACTGTCCGCCGACCGGTGCGGGCTCGCCGCGGCGGCCGAGGTCACGACCTACCTGGCGGGCCAGTCGGCGCGGCAGTGCGGGCCGTGCCTCAACGGTCTGCCGCGGCTGGCCGACGTGCTCGGGCGGCTCGCCCGGGGCGACCGCGCGGCCTGGTTGCCGGGCGAGGTGACCCGGTTGGCCGGGCTCGTCACCGGCCGCGGATCGTGCCACCACCCCGACGGTACGGCGCGGCTCGTGTTCAGCACCCTGCAGGTCTTCGCGGACGACGTGCAGCGCCACCTCGAGGGTCGATGCCTCGTCGGGGTCCGGTCGACCGGTGTCCGATCGACCGGAGTCACGTCGACCGGTGTTCCCTCGGCCCCCGTCCCACCGACGACGCCGACCGGATGGGAGGGACGGCGATGAGCGCCGTGAACCTCGGCCGGGGCACGTCGTCGGTCCCGCGGCCGGCCGGTGCCGTCGAGTCCGGTCGGTCGGAGCCGGGTCGCGGTGCGGCGGGGTCGGTGCACGTCGACTGGACGCTCTGCGACGGCCGGGGGCTCTGCACCGAGTTGCTGCCCGAACTGCTCGAGCGCGACGAATGGGGCTTCCCCGTGGCCGTGGGCCAGCCGCCCGCCTCGCGCTCGGACGTCACCGTCCCGCCCGAGCTCGTCGACGCCGCCCGGGACGCCGTCGCCCTGTGTCCGAGGGCCGCGCTGCGCCTCCGTCCCCTGCCCCTGCCGTGAGCTATCCGCCCTCCCGCCTCCCCCGTGTGCACTTCGCGACCACCGCGTCCGACGAACCCGGTTCCGCGGCACGGTGAGCGGTGTGTCGGCGGGCTTCTGTCGGGTTCGGCACGCCGGGAGGTGCAGTGCCGGTCGGGAACGGCACAGCAAGGAGGCGCGGCGCCGGTCGGGATCGGCACACCCGGGAGCCGCGGTGTCGGTCGCGACGTCCCCGGCCGTCACCGGTGCGCCGAGAGAGGTGCACCCTTCCGGGCGTAGCGTCGACCCCATGACTCGCATCACCACCCCCTTCAGTGCCGCCACCACCGCGAACGAGGTCGTCGAGGGCCTCGACCTGTCCGGCCGACGCATCGTCGTGACCGGCGCCGCGTCCGGCATCGGCATCGAGACCGCCCGCTCCCTCGTCGCCGCCGGGGCCGACGTGACCCTCGCCGTGCGCCGCCCCGAGCAGGGCGAGCAGGCCGTCGCCGACATCCGCGCCAGCACGGGCGCGGGCACGTCCGGCGGCAGCAGCGACGGCGCCGGCACCGTCCGTGCCGCGATCCTCGACCTCGAGAAGCGCGACACCCTGCAGGCCTTCGCCGACGCGTGGCAGGGCCCGCTCGACGTGCTGATCGACAACGCCGGCATCATGGCCACGCCCGAGACCCGCACCCCCGAGGGCTGGGAGCTGCAGTTCAGCAACAACCACCTCGGTCACTTCGCCCTGGCCAACGCGCTCCGCGGCGCCCTCGTCGAGGGGGCACAGGCCTCGGGCACCCCGTCGCGCCTCGTGTCGCTCAGCTCGACCGGCCACCACTTCTCGCCCGTCGTGTTCGACGACGTGATGTTCGAGCGTCGCGAGTACGACCCGTGGTCGGCCTACGGCCAGTCCAAGACGGCGAACTCGCTCTTCGCGGTCGGCGTCACGCAGCGCTGGGCCGACGACGGCGTGCTGGCGAACGCCGTGCACCCGGGCGGCATCCTCACTCCGCTGCAGCGCCACCTGCCCAAGCAGGAGATGCTCGACCGTGGCTGGATCGACGAGGACGGCACCCCCAACCCGGCCTTCAAGTCGACCCAGCAGGGCGCCGCGACGTCGGTCTTCGTGGCCGTCCACCCGCTCGTCGAGGGCGTCGGCGCCAGCTACTTCGAGGACGTCGCCGAGGCCGAGCCGTTCCGCGAGGACGCCCGCGGTCGCGGCGTCAAGGACTACGCCCTCGACCCCGAGCAGTCGGACCGCCTCTGGGCGCTCAGCGAGCAGCTGGTCGGCTGACGGGCCGAGGACGCAGGAGGCGCGGGCCGGGTCGACGACCCAGCCCGCGCCTCCTGCGTCCCATGTGACGCCGCGGCTCAGCCGGTGTTCTGCAGCCCGGCGGCGATCCCGTTGACGCTGAGCAGCAGGAGGCGGTGGTCGGCGTCCGCCGGGTCACCACCGCCCGCGACGCGGATCGCCCGCAGGGCGCGCAGCTGCAGCAGCGAGAGTGCGTCGACGTAGGGCGAGCGGAGCCGCACCGCGCGGCTCAGCACCGGGCGTCCGTCGAGCACCTCGCCGTGGCCGCTGACCGCGAGCACCCACTTCCGCGTGCGGGTCATCTCGTCGAGCACGCGTCCGGCGAGGTCGTCGCGGTCGGCCAGCGCCAGGTACTCGCGGGCGATGTGCTCGTCGGTCTTGGCGAGCGACATCTCGACGTTCTTGATCATCGCCGAGAAGAGCGGCCAGGTCGCGTAGGCCTCACGCAGCAGGTCGAGGTCGCCCACGGCCTCGAGGGCCGAGCCGAGGCCGTACCAGCCGGCGAGGTTGATGCGGGCCTGGGTCCAGGCGAAGACCCACGGGATCGCCCGGAGGTCTTCGAGGGACTCGACCGAGAGCCCCCGACGGGCGGGACGTGACCCGAGCGCGAGCAGCCCGACCTCTTCCATCGGGGTGACGGCGGCGAACCACGACGCGAAGCCGTCGGCCTTGACCAGGCCGAAGAACGCCTCACGCGAGGCGACGTCCATCGTCGAGGCGACCTCGGCGAACCGGGTGGCGGCGGTCGCGTTGGCCTCCTCGTTCGACGGGCTCGACGCCAGCAGCGTGGCCGCCGCCATCTGCTCGACGTGACGGGCGGCGATGGTCTTGTTGCCGTACTGGGCGAAGATGACCTCGCCCTGCTCCGTGATCTTGAAGCGGCCGTCGACCGAGGCCGGCGGCTGGGCCAGCACGGCTTCGTTGGCCGGTCCGCCACCGCGGCCGAGGGCGCCGCCGCGACCGTGGAACAGCGTCAGCTCGATGTCGTTCTCGGCGGCCCAGTCGGCGATGCGGGCCTGGGCGGCGTAGAGCGCGAAGGTGGCCGAGACGGGCCCGACGTCCTTCGACGAGTCCGAGTAGCCCAGCATGACCTCGAGGCGGCGGCCGGTCGCCGCGAGGCGCTTCTGCACCGCCTCGGTCTGCAGGGCCTCGTCGAGGATGCGCGTGCTGGCCTCGAGGTCGGCGAACGTCTCGAACAGCGGGATCACGTCGAGCACGGGCGCGGGCTCGTCGCCCATCGCGCGCTCGGCGAGTTCGTACACGTTGGCGAGGTCGGCCGACGACTGCGTGAACGACACGATGTAGCGCGACGCGGCCCGCACGCCGTAGCGCTTCTGCAGGTCGGCGATCGTGCGGAACACCGCGAGGACCTCGTCGGTCATCTCGCTGCGTGCAGGAGGCGCGGTGTCGGTCCCGGCGTCGCCGCCGGTCGACTGCTCCCCGCCCGCGACCGGGTCGGCCGCGCGGAGCTCGGCGAGGGCCGTGCGGTGCACCTGCGAGTGCTGGCGCACCTCGAGCTCGGCGAGGTGGAAGCCGAACGTCTCGACCTGCCAGACGAGGCCCTGCAGGTCGCCGTTGGCGCTGCGGTGCGCGCCGGCCGCGCGCAGCGACTGCTGTACGACCCGCAGGTCGGCGAGCAGCTCGTCGGGGTGGCCGTAGGCGAGCGGGGCTCCCTCTCGACGGGTGGCGTCGATGCGGGCCGCGACGAACATCAGCACGCGGCGGTGCAGCTCGTGGGGTGAGCGCACGCCGATGCGGGACGCGACGTCCGCGTCCATCCCGCGCTGCGCCTCCGCGAGGGCCACGAGCTCGTCGGAGGCCGGGGTCTCGGCCTCGTCGAGCGTCAGGGTGCCGCCGATGCGGGTGGTCGCGCGGTGCAGGCCGAGCAGCACGTGCTCGGCGGCGATGTCGGCCGCGGCCCGGGTGACCTCGGCCGTGACGTGCGGGTTGCCGTCGCGGTCGCCGCCGATCCAGGTGCCGAGGCGCATGAAGGCGGGGGCGACGGCGGGTTCGCGGCCGGCGGCGTCGCCGAGCAGCCGGTCGTCGAGCAGGCGGTAGACCTGCGGCACGATCTCGAAGAGCGTCTGGTCGAAGATGCTCATGGCCGTGCGGACCTCGTCGAGCGGGGTGGGGCGCGTGGTGCGGATCGGCGAGGTGCGCCAGAGCGTGTCGACCTCTTCGAGCAGGCGGCGTTCGGCCTCGGCCACGGCGACGTCGTTCTCGAGTCGGTCGCGGTCGATCATCAGGTCGCTGATGCGACGGATGCTCGACGCGACCGCACGGCGGCGGGCCTCGGTCGGGTGCGCGGTGAGCACGGGGTGGAAGCGCAGGGCGTCGAGTCGCTTCGAGGCCTCGTCGGCGCCGACCTCGTCGGTCAGCTGGCGCAGCGTGGCCGAGACCGAGTCGCCCGCGGCGCTCGCCTCGCTGCCGCGGCGGCGCAGCACACGGACGCGGTGGTGCTCCTCCGCGAGGTTGCTGAGGTGGAAGTAGCAGGTGAAGGCTCGCGCGACCTGCTCGGCGAGCCCCTGGTCGAGGGCGTCGACGAGGCGTTGGGCGTCGTCGAGGCTCGCGCCGTCGGCCCCCTCGTAGGCGGCGATGACGGCCGCCCGGACGTCCTCGACGGCCTGGAAGAGTTCGTCCCCGCCGGATTCGCGCAGCACCCGGCCGAGCAGGCTGCCGAGGTAGCTGACGTCCTGACGCAGGCTGCCGTCGACGGCGCCGCTGATGTCGTCACGGCTGCCGTCGTGTCGTCGTGTGGTCTCGATGTCGGTCACCGCACCATCTTGGACGACCCGGGCGATGTATGACGCCACGTTCTGGTCACACCGCCAGGTTTTCTCGTGGCGCGGTGCCCAGAACATGGTGTCGAGGCAGGAGCGTGACGCGAGACCATCAGAGGCTAAGCGTGTTCAAACTGTGCTGGCCTCTCACTCAGCGAAAGCTTTTCCTACCCCTCAAGCTGTCCCGCCTGACACTAGTGAGCGTGAGAGGTGTTCCATGTGTCCGAACTTGGAAGTCCGGCACCGGTTGCTTCTGCATGTTCCCGGACCACAGCAAGAAGGGGCCAGGTGCGCCAACCGACCTCGGATAGTGAACCGGCCTTGATCATGACTGTGGACAATTCAACCGCCTGCTGAAGCTCGCCGAGCAAAGCCAATTTCGCTAGTTTGTACTGGTCTTCCAGCGATCGCGTATCCCACGACTCCACCTCGGGCGCGATTGACTCAGGACCGAAAAGCGCAGTCCTTGCCACCCAGTTATTGACTTGGAGTCGCATTCGGGCCGGATCGTCCCGCACTCGCGGGATAAGCCAGCCTGAGAGGTCACTTGCGACGGCCCAACGCTCCCGCTGGAGGGCTTCAAAGCACGCTCTATCAAGTTGCTCTTCGGAGGCCGTCCTTCCGTCTACGTCGTCGGCGTACTTGAAGGCCGCGGCTGCGGCTATCTTGACGCCTGCTGCTTCCAGAAGGTCAATCGAGTGTGCCAAGTAGGCTCGCGACACGTTTAGTCGAGTCCCGTCCTCGGGCAAAGACGGCGAGCCTTCCAAGTTCGTGCGATAGGACTCATTGACGATGCCACCGTTGTGCACCATCAAATGACGACGCTGAAAAACCTCAGTCAATTCGTGGGCGTCCGCAAAGACGCCAGGTATCTCGATCTTCAATTGAGATTGGAACCAGGTCATCCAAGCAACGAAACCTTGACGCTGGATTCGATCGGCCGCATCTTCTGCCAGGGACGTGCGAACGCCCTCGATTGAGTCGAACGTCTCCAGATCGCGAAGAGTAAATTTACGCTCATTGCCCAGGAGAATTTGAGGATTCGCCTCGAGCACTCCGCGAATTAGTCGCCCCACAAGAACTTCGAATTCGCTTACTGCTTGCGTGAGCAAGGCGGCACCTAGAAGACGTTCCGTTGACGGGCGGCTGCTGATTCGCTCCCACACGTGCTGATAGTTATGCTCCGCACCCGAATCGCCGGTTATTTTCTGCAGGATTTTTTGCAATGGCCCGAACGCTTTCCGGTAGGCCGCATCAACTTGTGCTTTATCCGTCAGATTCTCGCTCGCGTCTTGAAAGCGATGAACGGCTGTATGGACCAGCTTGGCCGCCGCCGTATGTGCGTCGAGGGGGTACTTGGGATACATGTACTCCGCCTCCGAAACGAAGTCAGCTTCGACTTGGCTAGGTGAGAGCGCTTGAGATCGCATCAAGTCAGTAGCCGCGGCCCGAGTCGCACCTATCGAGTTGACAAAGCTTCGAGCCGGAAAGATGAACAAAGTTAGCGAAAGGGGCGCATGAGGCATCTTTGACATATCTGGAGGCTAGCGGCACCTCACGCTACGGACCGTTTGACTGCCCCGCCTCGAGACAGCGGATTTTCGTATCAATAGCTCGTCATATCATTCGAGTCTATGGTGCCGCGCGGCATGCCGGCCCAGTCGTACACGTCCTGGAAGAGATGACGGTGGATGCCGCAGAGCTCGGCCAGGTCGCGTGTGCCGGGGGCCTCGTGGTCCGAGAGCTGGACGAGCCGGGCGAACGCAAGGGCACCCTCGGCCTCGTCCAACGACGGTCGATCGGTCGCGCCGACGAGGTTCCTGAGGATTCCCGTGGCCGGATCGACGTACGGGTCGACGACGTCAGGCAAGCCCGTAGCGAGCCCTCGCTCGGGCGACGAGCTCGTCGGAGTCGATCCGCCCCGCTACGTAGTCGTCTGCATGCGACGACGTGTCGGAGTCGACGTGAAGGCCCTCCATTTCGCCGCTGTGCTCGGCCTCGTGGACCGACCGCTGTCGGAACAGGGTCAGTCGTGCAGGGTCGGACGGCGGTGTCATGGTCGCTCCCGGACGATGGCGGCTGGCTCGGATCGTCCCATTTTATCTGCTCGACGGGTCACGTCGCGGCCCAGAGCGCCCGGTAGTACGCCGTGCGGACGGGGTCGTCGGCGACGCCGTACGCGTCGAGGAAGGTCTGCTCGAAGCCGGGTCCGTAGTTCCAGCCGAGGCTCATCGTCGCGACGGCGATGTCGGCCCAGCGGTCGGCGACGCCGAGGGCGTCGAAGTCGACGTGCCCCGACCAGAGTCCGTCGTCGCCGATCAACGTGTTGGGCACGCACGGGTCGCCGTGGCAGACGACGAGGCGGTCGATCGCCGGCAGGTCGCCGAGTTCAGGAGGTGCGGTGCGCGCCTTCCCGCTGGTCGCGATCCGGTCGTCCACCGACCAGCTGAAGGGGCACTCGTCGACCGGCAACACGTCGTGCAGTCGCCTCAGCCCCCGTCCCGCCTCGCGCACGGCGGTCGCCGGGTCGGCGGCCCAGAGCAGGTCGACGGCGCTGCGCCCCGGCACGCCCGCCGTCACCAGGTACTCGCCCGCGTCGTCGCCGCCGATCTCGAGCACGCGGGGGGCGGGGGTGAAGTCGACGACCCAGCGCAGCCGCATCTCCTCGGCGTGCAGGTCGAGGCCGCTGCCGTGCGGGGCCCACTTCGCGAAGCGTCGGGTCGGCCCGTCGCCCAGGCGGTACGTGGTGCCGCCGGCCTCGTTCCGCCAGACCGCGGTGATCGTGTCGCCGTCCGCGGCCGTGACGACCGCCTCCGGCACCTCGACGTCGGGGTCGGGCCGGTTCTGCGTCCACATGCCCCGAGTCTCGCACCCGTCCCGCGCCCCTGCCCCGCCCCTCCTGCCGTTGCGGCCCGGCCGATGCGTGCAATTCGCGACAGTCGGCAGGGGATCGGGGCCGTGGGGCGGGGATGAGCGGCGTGGCGCGCGGCGATTGTCGGGTTCGGCACGCCGGACGCGGAGGCGCAGGTCGGGTTCGGCGCGCCGGATGCGGCGGCGCGGGTCGGGAAGCCGGCGCGCGGCGGCGTGCAATTCGCGACCGTCGGCGGGCGATCGGGGCCGTGGGGCGGAGATGAGCGGCGTGGCGCGCGCCGATTGTCGGGTTCGGCACGCGGGACGGGGAGGCGCGGGTCGGGTTCGGCACGCGGGACGGGGAGGCGCGGGTCGGGTTCGGCACGCGGGATGGGGAGGCGCGGGTCGGGTTCGGCACGCCGGATGGGGAGGCACGGGTCGGGTTCGGCACGCCGGATGCGGAGGCGCGGGTCGGGAAGCCGGCGCGCGGCGGCGTGCAATTCGCGACAGTCGGCAGGGGATCGGGGCCGTGGGGCGAAGATGAGCGGCGTGGTTCGCGGCGGTTGTCGGGTTCGGCACGCCGGACGCGGAGGCGCAGGTCGGGTTCGGCACGCGGGATGTAGGAGGCACGCGGGACGGGGAGGCGCGGGTCGGGTTCGGCACGCCGGGTGCGGAGGCGCGTGTGGGGATTCGCACACCCGGAACGACACGACCCCCGACCCCCGGCAACGACGGAGCGGGCCGCCCCCGGAGGGACGGCCCGCTCTGTCGTGGTGCGGGGGAGCTGCTTACGCGCGGCTGCCCTTGCGGCCGGTGATGAAGCCCCAGATGACGAGGACGACGAGCGCACCGAGGATCGCGATGATCCAGCTCTGGATGCTGAAGAAGCCGTCGTAGCCGACGTTGAAGACGGCTCCGCCGATCCAGCCGCCGATGAGGGCGCCGATGACACCGAGGATCAGGGTGGCGATCCAGCCGCCGCCCTGACGGCCGGGGAGGATGAGCTTGGCGATGGCGCCGGCGATGAGGCCGAGGAGGATGAAGGCGAGGAAGCCCATGATGTGTTCCTTTTCGTTTGGTGCGCGGGTTGCGCTGGTGCTGCTGAGACGGTCGGGATCGGGTGCGTGCCAGCGGGGTCTGTGTGACGGCCGCATGCGAAGAGGCCCGTGAGAAGGTCGTCCTCTCGGGCCCCTGCGGCTGAGAGGACTAGTGCGCGGCCTTGCGGGCCTTCTTCACCGCGGCCTTGCGGGCCTTGGCGACGTCCTTCTTGGCCTGGGCACGCGCCTTCTTCACCTTGGGGTCGTTCCAGAACGAGTCGAAGAAGTTGCTGATCTCCTTGTAGCGACCCTTTCCGGCCTTGGCGCCGTAGGTGTACGCGAGGAACGCGATGAGGGCGATGACGAGGTACTTGAAGCGCATGTGGGGGTCCTCCCAGTGGGACGTTCTTGTCGTTCGGGGGTGACGCTATTCCTCCTGGGAGTTCTCTGTTACAAATCGGATTGGCGGGAAAGGCCCGTTGTTCGCTTTTGCCCTCCTTCTCGGCCGGTCGACTCCCGGCCCGAGCCTCGGGCGACACGTGTCGCGTAGCCACCTCCGACCCCCGACACACCCCCGCCGCACGGCCGAAACACCCCGGCAACACCCCCTGGCTAGCGTCGAGTCATGGGTGAGCTCTTCGAGGGATACGCGACCACCACGGGTGCCGCGGCCCGGCCGGCCGGCGCCCGTCCGCCGGCGGCCGCATGGGACGAGATGTTCGAGCCCGACGGCACGCCCCGTCGGGCGTACCACGAGATCCACGCGACGCTCGAGGGCATGACGCAGGACGACCTGCGGGGTCGCACCGCGGCGCTGGCCGACTCGTACCTGGCGCAGGGCGTCACCTTCGATTTCGCCGGCGAAGAGCGGCCGTTCCCGCTCGACGCCGTCCCGCGCGTCGTCGAGCACGCCGAGTGGACGACCGTCGAGCGGGGCATCAAGCAGCGGGTCAAGGCCCTCGAGGCGTTCCTCGCCGACGTCTACGGCCCGCAGACCGCCATCGCCGACGGGGTCATCCCGGCGAGCCTGATCACGAGTTCGAGCCACTTCCACCGGCAGGCGAGCGGCATCGACCCGGCCAACGGCGTGCGCATCCAGGTGAGCGGCATCGACCTGATCCGCGACGAGGCGGGCGCCTGGCGCGTGCTCGAGGACAACGTGCGGGTGCCGAGCGGCGTCAGCTACGTCATCTCGAACCGTCGCGTCATGGCGCAGACGCTGCCCGAACTGTTCGTCTCGATGCGGGTGCGTCCGGTGGGGGACTACCCCAACCGGCTGCTCGCCGCGCTGAAGAAGAGCGCCCCGTCGGGTGTCGACGAGCCGACCGTCGTCGTGCTGACCCCCGGGGTGTTCAACTCCGCCTACTACGAGCACACCCTGCTGGCGCGCCTGATGGGCGTCGAGCTGGTCGAGGGCCGCGACCTCTACTGCTCGGGCGGCCGCGTCTTCATGCGCACCACCGGCGGACCCGAACGCGTCGACGTGATCTACCGCCGCGTCGACGACGAGTTCCTCGACCCGCTGCAGTTCCGCGCCGACTCGGTGCTCGGGTCGCCCGGCCTCTTGATGGCAGCCCGTCTCGGCACGGTGACGATCGCGAACGCGGTGGGCAACGGCGTCGCCGACGACAAGCTCGTCTACACCTACCTGCCCGAGCTGATCCGCTACTACCTGGGCGAGGAGGCGCTGCTGCCGAACGTGCACACCTGGCGGCTCGAGGACCCCGGCGCCCTCGACGAGGTGCTCGACCGCCTCGACGAGCTCGTCGTCAAGCCGGTCGACGGCTCGGGCGGCAAGGGCCTCGTCGTCGGTCCGGCCGCCAGTCGTCGCGAGCTCGACGAGTTGCGCATGCAGCTGCAACGCGACCCGCGCGGCTGGATCGCGCAGCCCGTCGTGCAGCTCAGCACGATCCCGACCCTGGTCGACGACGGCCTCCGCCCCCGCCATGCGGACCTCCGGCCGTTCGCCGTGCACGACGGCGACGACGTGTGGGTGCTGCCCGGCGGCCTGACCCGGGTCGCCCTGCCCGAGGGGCAGCTGGTCGTCAACAGCAGCCAGGGCGGCGGCTCGAAGGACACCTGGATCGTCGGCGGCGACGTCAACGCCTGGGCCGGTCACGACGTCAGCGCGCTCATCGCCGAGCAGACGACCCCGACCCAGTCGATCCCGGTCGTCACGCCCGAGCAGCTCGCCGAGGCCGCGGCCGCCGCGGCCGACCACAGCCCCGACCACGCGCCCCAGGACGACCCCCGCAACGACCAGCAGGCGCAACAGCAACAGACGAAGGAGGTGCGGGCCGGGTCACGAGGCCGACCTGCGCCTCCTGCGTCCCGCGTTCCCGACCACGGAGCCACCCCGACCGAAGGGCCATCATGCTGAGCCGCATCGCCGAGAGCCTGTTCTGGATCGGCCGCTACATCGAGCGGTCGGACGGCACGGCGCGCATCCTCGACGTGCACCTGCAGCTGCTGCTCGAGGACCCCTGGATCGAGGAGGACGTCGCCTGCCGCAGCCTCCTCGCCGTGATGGGCAGCGACGCCCCCGAGGGCGACCTGGCCCGGGGTGACGTGCTGTCGATGCTCGCGGTCGACCGGCACAACCCGGCCTCCATCGCCTACTCGCTCGGTGCCGCCCGCGAGAACGCGCGCCGGGCCCGCGAGATCGTCTCGACCGAGCTGTGGGAGTGCCTCAACACGACGCGCGCCCGCATGCCGCGCAAGGTCGCCGACGACAAGGTGCACGAGTTCTTCGCCTGGGTGCGGGAGCGCAGCGCGCTCGCCGTCGGGATCATCGAGAGCGCCACGAGCCGCGACGAGGTGTGGCAGTTCTTCACCCTCGGCCGGTCGATCGAGCGGGCCGACATGACCGCGCGTCTGCTCGCGACGCGCACCCTGACCGAGGCGTCCGGGCCGTCGTGGACGACGATCCTGCGGTCGTGCGGCGCGTACGAGGCGTACCTGCGCACCTACCGGGGCGTGCCGAGTGCCCGCAACGCCGCCGAGTTCCTGCTGCTCGACCGGTTGTTCCCGCGCAGCGTGCTGTTCGCGATCAGCCGGGCCGAGGCCTGCTTGCGCGACGTCGAGCCGACGAACCACCGGGTGGCGGCGTCCGACAGCGGGGTGCGCATCCTCGGGCAGATGCGCAGCGAGCTCGAGTACCGGCCGATCGGTGAGATCCTCGACGACCTGCCCGGCCAGATGGACACCGTGCAGGCCGCGACGAGCGCCGCGTCCGAGGCGATCCGGCAGCGGTACTTCCCGACGAGCGCGGCACCGACCTGGGTGGGGGAGCGGTCGTGAGCAGGCTGCGCATCCGGCACCTGACGGGCTTCTCGTACCAGGGCGAGGCGGTCGCGAGCTACAACGAGGCGCGCATGCTGCCGGCGCACACCGAGGGCCAGTTCGTGCTCTCGTCGCACCTGCGCATCGAACCCGTCGCCGCGTCGCACGAGTACGTCGACTACTGGGGCACGCGGGTGTCGTCGTTCGAGGTGCTGCTGCCGCACCGGCAGCTCTCGCTGACGGCGACCTCGCTCGTCGAGGTGCGGCCGCAGGCGCATCCGTCCGAGACGATCTCGTGGGCCGACCTGGCGACGGTCGTGGGGGCCAGCACGTCGTTCGTCGAGCACCTCGAGCAGACGCCCCTCACCGCGCCTCCTGCCGACCTGGCCGAGGTCGGCACCGAGGCGCGGGCGTCGCACGCCGACCCGTGCGCCGCCGCGATGGCGATCTGCGAGACGGTCGGAGGCGCGGTGCGGTACCTGCCGGGCGTCACCAACGTGAAGACCACGGCCGCGGAGTCGTGGGCCGCCCGGGCCGGCGTCTGCCAGGACATCGCCCACGTGACGGTCGGCGCCCTGAGGGCGGCGGGCATCCCGGCGCGTTACGTCAGCGGCTACCTCCACCCGAAGCCCTCGGCCGAGCTGCGCGAGACCGTCACGGGCGAGTCGCACGCCTGGGTCGAGTTCTTCTGCGGCACCTGGCACGGCTTCGACCCCACCAACCTGATCGACATCGGCGAACGGCACGTCGTCGTCGGCCAGGGCCGCGACTACCGCGACGTGCCGCCGCTGCGCGGGGTCTACGCGGGTTCGTCGAACAGCGAGCTCTTCGTCACGGTCGAGATCACCCGCGAGGCCTAGGGCGGTCCGGCCCGCCGAGGGCTCAGGAGGCGCGGGTCAGCAGGCCGTGTAGGCATGGGCCGGGTCGTCGGCCGGCACCAGGTCGTGGTCGCGCACGATGGTCGAGGGGGCCGGGTCGAGCTCGCCGACCTGGGCGCAGACCTCGGCGACCGAGCCGCGGAGGTCGTCGGTGTACTCGACGTCGAACACGAGCCCGCCGTACACGTCCGTGAAGGCGTCGCACTCGTCGTAGCGGTCGCACTCCTCGGTGACGGCGAAGTCGTAGCCGACCTCGTCGCGGCCCCGGGTGCCGAGGTCGGCGGTGTTCTTCTGCGCGGTCGCCAGCCCGGCGGCGTGGGCCCGGGCGACGAGCAGGGTCGCGAAGGCGACCGCGTCGTCCTCGCCGAAGGCACCGTCCGAGCGCGTCCACGAGTCGAGGTTGTCGAACTCGACCGCCTGGTAGCCCGAGGCGGCGCAGCCGTCGATCGTCGAGGCCTGACGCTCGGCCACGGCCTGCCGGTTCGCCTCGGTGGAGAGGTCGAACAGGTGCTCGTCCGGCCAGCCCGGATCGACCAGCGGTTCGCCGTCGGCCGTGCGCACGAGCAGCTCGTCCGGCCACTCGACGCCGGGCTGCGTCTGGAACCCGTTCACATAGCAGATGCCGTAGGCGCCCTCGGCGGGGTCGTCGGTGCTGTCGCGGGCGACGACGGTGGCTCCGTCGGGGACGGGCGACGCGCCTCCCAGCTGGTAGTCGAAGCGGGCACCCTCGGGCGGCAGCACGACGCCGTCGGCCGTCGCGGCCCCCGACGCCACCACCGCGGACGAGGAGGCGCGCTCGGGTCGCTCACCGGCCCCGGCCCCGACGGCCGTGCAGCCCGTCACGGCGAGGGCCACGGCGACCAGGCCGACGAATCCCAGGGGTACGCGCATGCGGCGAGCCTAGGGGAGACCGCTCGGCGACACCGCCGGTTCGACACGGCACCCCCGTACGCCGAGGTGCCCTGTCCACTCGGCGGTGACGTCGGGTGCGGGTGCGAGTGCGGGTGCTTGTGCGGGTGCGCGCGTCAGGCGGTGTGCGAGAGCGGGGCGGACTCGCGCTCGACCGCGGCGTCCACCGCGGCGTCGACCGCGGTGGGCGGCGTCGTCGGGGCGCGTCGCGAGGCCAGGAAGTCGAGGCGCGCGGCCTGTCGGGCCGACTCCCGGTCGAGCTCGGCCTGGCGGGCGGCGGCCCGGGACGCGGCGCGGGTGGCCGCGAGCGAGCGCGCGTTGTCGCGGGCGCGGGTGGCGGCGGCCGAGGAGGCACGACGTGCGGTCGCTCCCGTGGCCCGGGCGGCGACGGCGGCTCCGGCGGCGGTGGCGCGACTGCCGTGACGGACTCCGTCCCAGGTCGAACGAGCGGCCGGTCGGGTGCGCGTCGCGACGGTGCTGCCGGTCGTGCGGAACCAGGCGACGACGACGGGGGTGGTGCGTCGGACCCAGGCGACCAGGGCCTCGGAGGCGTGACTGGTGCCCCGGGCCGTCGCCCGACCGGCACGGGCCAGGGCGTCGCCCGTGGCGCGCGCGGCGGCCGCGACGTGGGCGGCGGCGGACGCGAGGACGGGACGCAGGCGTTCGGCGAGAGTCGGCCCGGCGGGAGTCGGCTCGGGTGCGGTCAGGGGAGCCGGTGCGGCCAGGGGAGCGGACTCGGTCCCGACGGGCGTGCTCGTGGCGGAGGCGAACGCCGGGGTCGGTGCGGCGGCGACCACGGGGGCGGACGCGAGCACGGCGGCGGCCGTCGGTCGTCCTGCGGGCAGGACCCGCGCCTCCTGGGCCGCCGGACGGGCGGTGACCGGTGCCGTCTCGCGGACGGCCTCGTGCTCGAGACCGCGGTCGGGCTCGTCGCGGGGCAGGGCGCCGAGCACCCGGTCGGTCAGCCCGACGAGGGCGAGGGCGACGCCGCCGACGGCGAGGGCGGCACCCAGCAGCCAGATCGCGATGGTGACGAAGTCGAGGTCGCCGATCGGCAGGAAGCCGCCGGCGAAGAGGCCCACGCCGGCGAGGCGGAAGGTGGCGGCCATGACGAGCGCGGCACCCGAGACCAGCATCGCGAGAGCGACCCAGCCCGTGACTGCTGCCTTGCCCATGCGACACCTCCTCGTCCGTGGGGCGCACGCCGCGAGTCGGGCCCGCGCGGACGTCCCCAGCGAATGTAACCCCGACGAGGGCTCGACCGAAACCCGGAGCGGTGGACGCGCCGTTCCCGGGCGATGCTCGGCTTCTGAGGGGGCTTCTCGGATGTGGGGTCGAGAGGATCGGCGTCATGGCCAACTTCGACCGTCTCCTGGGTGCCGCCGCACGTGCGCTCGGCAACTCCTCCTCCTCTTCTTCGACCGGGCGCGGTGGTGCGTCCGGCGGTTCCACCGACTGGCGCGACATGGTGCGCAAGGTCTCCGACAAGGTCACCGGCGACGACCGCCAGAACGGGCAGCAGCAGGGCGGGCAGCAGCCGCAGCGTGGCGGGTACGGCGCACCGCAGCAGGGCGTCGGGCGTCCGGCGACCGGTGGGCACGCCCCGCAGGGCTCCGCCGCCGACCGTGCGGCCCTCGCCAAGTACGACTACCTGCTGCAGACCGCCCCGCCGCAGCAGCTCGAGCAAGCGCACCGCGACGCCTTCGAGCGGCTCACCCCCGAGCAGCGCCAGCAGGTGCTCGCCCGCCTGAGCGCCGAGGTGCCCGAGGGCGAACGTCCCGCCTCGAGCGCACCCGCCGACCTCGCCCGGGCGGCGACGCGCGGCGAGACCGCGCACCCCGGGCTCATGAAGCGCGTGCTCGGCGGCACGGGCGGCAAGGTCGCGGCGGGTGCCGCGGTCGGCGCCGGAGTGGCCGGGGTCGCGGGCCTCGCGGTCGCCGTCGCCGGTGCGGCCGCCGTCAGCAGCGTCGCCCTGCCCCTGCTGTCCGACGCCGTGACGTCGGGCATCGACTTCGACCAGCTGACGAACGGGTTCGGCTTCGAGGGGCTCGACGGCCTGACCGCAGGCGGCGAGGAGTACCTCGGCGGCCTGGGCGAGCAGGTTGGCGGCCTCGGCGACCAGGTGGGCGGGCTGGGCGACCAGCTCGGCAACCTCGGCGAGGGGTTCCAGATCCCCGGCCTGGGCAACCTCTTCGACCGCTGACCGCGCGACTCGCGTCCTGAGACCACAGGATCTCGCCGAGACCCTCCCGCGCGCGCGGGGGTCCGAGCGACTTCCTGGGGCCTCACGCCGGTAGCCTCGGGAGATGACCGCGATCTCGGTCGGCATCGCCGCCGTCTTCCTCCTGCTCTTCGCCGTGTCGCGTCGACGAGACGCCCGGAGGTTCCGCAACGGGGTCTTCCTGTTGATGGCCGGGGGGTTCGGGGTCGTCGCCGCCGCGAACGTCCTCGTCGCCGCGTTCCCGCCGCTCGTCTTCGTGTTCCTCGTCGCCGTGGCGCTCGTGCCCCTGCTCGTCCTCGCGCTCGCCGTCTTCGCGATCGCGAACGGCGTCACCATGCTGCGGTCCGAAGGGCGCAGCCTGGGCAACCTGCTGTCGTTGCTCGTCGGCATCGCCCTGATCGGCGTGCCGCTGCTCGTCGTCGTGATCGTCGAGGCCGGTCGCCGGTCGGACGTCGCGGCCCTCCAGGACGTCTCCGTGGGACTGGGCATCGTCGTGGTCTTCGTCACCGGCTACGCCGCGCTCACGTTCGCCGCGTTCACCCTGTGGTCACTCGTCTACGCCCGACCCCGGGTGCGCGAGCAGCCCGACGCCCTGATCGTGCTCGGCTCCGGTCTGATCCGCGGCGAGGTGCCGCCGCTGCTGCGCAGCCGACTCGACCGGGCATTGGCGATCTACCGCGCGACTCCCGAGGGCGTGCGGCGGCCGGTGCTCGTCCCGTCCGGCGGGCAGGGGTCGGACGAGCCCCGGCCCGAAGGCGAGGCGATGGCGGAGTACCTGATCGCCCAGGGGGCCGACCCCGGCGACGTGCTGCCCGAGACCGAGTCGCGCTCGACCCGCGAGAACCTCGTGCTGTCGGGGCGGGTGCTCGCCGACGCCGGTCGGACCGGGCCGACCCTCGTCGTGACGAACAACTACCACGTGCTGCGCGCCGCCCTGCTGGCGCGCGACACCGGGAGCAGCGCCGACGTCGTCGGGTCGCCCACCGCCGCGTACTACGTCCCCAGTGCGTTCCTCCGCGAGTGGGTGGCCGTGATGGTCGAACACAAGTGGCTCAACGTGCTGCTGATCGCCCCGTTCGTCGTGCTGCTCGCGTCGCTGATCGTCTACTCGCGCCTCTGACCCTGCAGCCGGCGCCGGGGACGGTGCCGGTGACGGGCGTGGCGGACCGGCACCGCGCCTCCTGACGTGCCGGAGGCGGGCGTGTTCGTGGTGGACGGTCGATCGTGCCGGCCCGCCTCCGCCGCACTCGCCCGTGTTGCGGAGGGCCCGATGGCGCACGGTGGTGCACGACGACGCCCCGGGCGGGTCAGGACGGCCGCGTCGCCGTGCCCTCGTCGACGGCGAGCTCGGCCGAGGCCTCGTCACGAGCCCGGCCGGCGGCCGCGTCGCCGTCGTGCTGCAGCCGGTAGTGGAACCTCCCGGCGCCGACCACGGGCAGCGCCCCGGTCACGGGGTCGGGCTCGCCCCCGCGGACGCGGTGCACCCGCAGGTGCTGCCCCCGGACGAGCCAGACGATCGCGACCCCGGCCGCCACGAAGCCCGACGCGGCCGCGACGCCGATGGCCCAGCGAGGCCCGGCCACGTTCGCGACCCAGCCGACAATGGGTGCGCCGAGCGGCGTGCCCCCGGTGAAGACGGCCATGTACAGCGCCATGACGCGACCGCGCATGCGGGGTGCCGTGGTCAGCTGCACGGTGGCGTTCGCCGTCGTCATCAGGGTGATGGACGCGAGCCCCACGGTGACGAGGACGGCGGCGAAGCTCCAGTAGGTCGGCATGACGGCGGCGACCAGGCAGGTGACCCCGAAGGCCAGGGCCGCCGTGACGAGCACGCGCCAGCGGGGCTTCTCGCGACGGGCCGACAGCAGGGCGCCGACCAGCGACCCCACCGCGATCGCGGACGACAGCAGGCCGAACCCGCTGGCGTCGACGCCGAACTCGACGCTGGCCATGGTCGAGGTGAAGATGGCGAAGTTCAGGCCGAAGGTGCCGATGACGAACACCATGACGAACACGACCACCAGGTCGGGTCGCTCGCGCACGTACCGGAACCCCTCGCGGATCTGACCCTTGGCCCGAGACACCGCCGGTTTCAGCTCGAGCTGCGCGACGCGGATGAACCGCAGCGACAGCAGCACGGCGGCGAACGAGCCGGCGTTGATCAGGAACACCCAGCCCGTGCCGATCGTCGCGATGAGCACGCCGGCGACCGCGGGGCCGATCAGGCGTGCGCCGTTGAACGAGGCCGAGTTCAGGCTGACGGCGTTCGTCAGGTGCCCGGGGGGCACGAGCTCGGACACGAAGCTCTGCCGCACCGGGGCGTCGATCGCGGCCGCGACGCCGAGCAGGAGGGCGAAGAAATAGACCATCCAGAGCTGCACGCTGTCGGTCAGCACGAGCACGCCCAGGCCGAGCCCGAGCAGGCCCATGCTCAGCTGCGTCACCATCAGCAGTCGCCGCCGGTCGAACCGGTCGGCGATCAGCCCCGTGATCGGCACCATCAGGATCGGCGGCGCGAACTGCAGCGCCATGGTGATGCCGAGCGCCGTGGCGTCGTTGTCGGTCAGGTCGGTGAGGACGAGCCAGTCCTGCGCCGTCCGCTGCATCCAGGTGCCGATGTTGGACACGAGCGCCCCGGCGAACCAGAGGCGGTAGTTGAACAGCGACAGGCTGCGGAACATGGCCGTCACGAGCGGGTCAGCTTCCGCAGGATCTCGGTCGCGTCGGCCAGGGTGCGACGCTCGTCGGCGGTCAGGGCCGAGAGGCGGGGCACGAGCCATTCGTCACGGCGTCGACGCGTCTCGAACACGAAGGCGGCACCGGCCTCGGTCGTCTCGAGCAGCACGCGGCGCTTGTCGTCGTCGTCGACCGTGCGACGCAGCAGCCCGGCGTCGACGAGCTTGCCGACGGTGCGGTTCATCGACGGGGGAGTGACGCCCTCGTGGGCGGTCAACGCCCCGATCGTCAACGGTTGGTTCTGCACGACGTAGCCGAGAGCGGCCATCTGGGCGTCCGTGACGTCGGCGTCGGCCTTCTGCTGGCGCAGTCGACGGGCGAGCCGCAGCACGGCCCCGCGGACGTCGGTCGCGAGGTGCGCGTGCGGCACGGCCCGGGTGGCGGAGGGGGCAGGAGGCGCGGAGTCGGTCATCGCCGGGCCACGATACTCGTTTAGTTCGGCTAAGTAAACGTCTGACCCGGACGGCGTGCGCCTAGGCTCGAGCCGATGAGCGACGACGACGTCCCGGCCGAGCCGAGCCGCCCCTCCTGGCTGTCCGGGCGGGGGGCCGTGTTGACGGTGGCACTGATCGTGGGCATCTCGCCGTTCGCGACCGACATGTACATCCCCGCGCTGCCGGCCATCGCGCGCGACCTCGGGGCGACGACGGCCGAGGTGCAGCTCAGCCTGACGGCGTTCCTCGTCGCGTTCGCGGTCGGCCAGATCGTGATCGGGCCGATCAGCGACGGTCGGGGCAGGAGGCGCATCCTGCTGGGCGGGACCGTCCTGTTCGCCCTCGCCTCGATCGCCTGCGCCGTGGCTCCCGACGCGGCCACCCTCGTCGTCGCACGCGTCGCGCAGGGTCTCGGCGGCGCGGCGGGCTCGGTGGCCGCCCGGGCCATGGTGGGGGACTCGACGACGGGCCTCGTGCGCAGCAGGCTCTTCGCGACGCTCGCCGCGATCAACGCCGTCGGCCCGGTCGTCGCGCCGCTCGTGGGCGGCGTGGTGCTCTCGGTGTCGAGCTGGCGGTCGACGTTCGTCGTGCTGGCGGTGCTCGGGGCGGCGTTGACCTGGGCGGCCGCCCGGCGCCTGCCCGAGACCCTCGTCGACCCCGAGCCGGGCGCGGGGTCGCTGCTCGCGTCCCTGCGACGGATGGGCACGCTGCTCGCCCTGCCCCGCTTCCGCTGGTACCTCGTGACGGGCTGCGCCGCGACGATCGGCTTCTTCTCGTACATCGCCACGTCGTCGTTCGTCTTCCAGGAGCAGTACGGCTTCGGAGAGGGCCTCTACACGCTCGTCTTCGCCTCGAACGCGTCGTGCATGATCGCGTCGACCCTGGTGTTCCGCCGCCTCGTCGGACGCTTCGCCGAGGACCACCTCTTCACCGCGGGGCTCGTCACCTGCACCGTGGGGTCGGCCCTCGTGCTCGCGGGTGCGCTGACCGGTGTCGGCCCGGCACTGATCTGGCCCGCGCTCGCCCTCGTGACGGCGGGCTGGGGCTGGGTCATCCCCGGGTCGATCACGCTGACGCAGGCGCTCGGGCACCGCACGCCCGGCACGGCCGCCGCGCTCGCGGGCGGCCTGCAGTTCGGGCTCGGCGGCGCCGCGACCCCGCTCGCCGGGGCACTCGGCGGCACGGCCGTCGTGATGGGCGCGCTGATGCTCGGGTTCATCGCGGTCGGTCTGGCCGTGCAGGTGTGGGCCTCGTCGCGACCCGGGACCCCGGCGACCTGACCCACGGGGCGTCGGGTGGCACCCACGCGACCCGACCCCGGCGGCGCGACCCGCGCCTCCTGGCGGAGACCGGGGGCTGGTGCGCCGGACCGGGCGGTGCCACCCTGGGCTCGACGCCGTCCGGCGCCGTGACCCGAGGAGGCCCCCGTGACCGTGCAGCTCACCCCGTACCTGGCGTTCCGCTCCGAGACGCGCGAGGCGTTCGAGTTCTACGCCTCCGTGTTCGGCGGCAGCCCGACCTTCAGCACGTTCGGCGAGTTCGGCGTGGGCTCGTCCGACGAGGCCGGGAAGGTCATGCACGCCCAGCTGAAGACGCCGTCGGGCCTGCTGCTGATGGGGGCGGACCGTCCCGACTCGTACCCACTCGAGGAGGCGAGCAGCGTGTCGCTCTCGCTCTTCGGCGGACCCGACGACGCGGACGAGTTGACGGCGTGGTTCGCTGCGCTCGCCGAGCGAGGAACCGTGCACGAGGCCCTGTCGCAGGCGCCGTGGGGTGACTCGTTCGGCATGCTGGACGACCGCTTCGGCCAGCACTGGATGGTCAACGTCGGCGGCGCCGCGGCCTGAGGCCGGGCCGCGCCGACCACGGACGAGGAGGCGCGGTGGCGGTCGCCGAGGACGCCCCGGCCCAGCCCGCCCGCCCCGCTTCAGTCGCGCCCGAGCCGACCGATCACGCTCTCGTCGAGCCGGGCGAGCAGGTCGGCCACGTCGTCGTAGACCTCCTCGGCCCCGACCTCGACCAGCTCGGCCCGGGAGAAGCCGCCGCTCAACACGCCGACGCAGGTCACGCCCGCCCGGTGCGCGGCCTCGACGTCCCACACGGCGTCGCCGACCATCACGGCGCGCTCGGCCGGCACGTCCGCCTTCTCGAGGGCGACCTCGACGATGCCGGGGTCGGGTTTGGCGGTCTCGACGTCCTCGCTCGACGTGACGGCCCAGAGGGCGTCCTCGACGTCGAGCAGGCCGCGCAGCGCCTTCAGCTCGTCCTCGGGCGCACTGGTGGCGAGCACGACGCCGTGGCCCCGGCGGGCGAGCTCGGCGAGCAGGTCGGTCGCCCGCTCGAAGACGTGCAGGTCGCCCTCGTCGCCGAGGTGCTCGGCGTAGTGGCGCGAGTGGGCGTCCTTCGCGTCGTCGAGGAGGCGCGCGGCGGCGTCCTTCCCGACCAGCCCTTCGACCAGCAGGGCCGAGTCCTTGCCGATCGACCGGTGGATCCGCCAGCTGTCGACGGAGTGGCCGACGTCGGTGAAGGCCCGCGACCAGGCGTCGACGTGCGCGAAGTTCGAGTCCACCAGGGTGCCGTCGATGTCGAAGAGGACAGCGGTGGACGGAGAGGAGGACGTGGGGGAGGTCATCCCGCCACCCTGCCCCCGAACGAGCCCAGCTGCACGGACTGCACGAATTTCGCCGAGGGCAAAGCGACACCTGTTGCCCGAGGGTCCCTGCGGGCGTACGGTCGCAGGCGGGCTCGTAGACGAGCCCGACCGGCCCGACGGCCGGCCCACGAACGGAGAGAGGCACACACCATGGCACGGTTCAGCGACAAGACGGCACTCGTCACCGGCGGAGGCAGCGGCATCGGCGCCGCGATCTCGCGCTCCCTGGCGGCCGAGGGCGCGTCGGTGGTCGTCACCGACATCAAGCTCGAGGCGGCGCAGGGCGTCGTCGACCAGATCGTCGCCGCCGGCGGCACGGCCGTGGCCTTCGAGCAGAACACCGCGAAGCCCGAGCAGTCCGAGGCGGCCGTCGAGTTCGCGAAGACCACCTACGGCGCCCTGCACCTCGCGGTGAACAACGCCGGCATCGGAGCCCCGGCCGCCGACATCGGCGAGTACGACATCGCCGCCTGGGACCGCGTCCGCTCGGTCGACCTCGACGGCGTCTTCTACGGCCTGCGCTACCAGCTGCCCGCCATGGTCGAGGCCGGCGGCGGCTCGATCGTCAACATGAGCTCGGTGCTCGGCTCGGTCGGCATCGCCCAGAACGCGGCCTACGTCGCCAGCAAGCACGCCCTCGTCGGCCTGACCAAGGTCGCGGCGCTCGAGTACTCGAAGCGCGGCGTCCGCACGAACGCGGTCGGCCCCGGCTTCATCGACACGCCCCTCGTGCGCGCGTCCCTCGACGGCGACGCGCTCTCGTACCTCGAGTCGCAGCACGCCACCGGCCGCCTGGGCACCGACGCCGAGGTCTCGGCGCTCGTCCTGTTCCTGCTGAGTGACGAGGCGTCGTTCGTCACGGGCAGCTACCACCTCGTCGACGGCGGCTACTCGGCGCACTGACGACGGTGTCTCAGGAGGCGCGGTGCGGGGAGTCCCGCGCCGCGCCTCCTCGGTCGGCCCGCTTCAGCCGCGCTTCAGCGCGTTCCCGCCATGATGGGCACGACGCGCACCCGGCGCGACCGAGGGAGGCCCCGTGCGCGTGCTCGTCGTCGAGGACCAGGCGACCCTGGCCGAGGGGCTTCGGCTCGGGCTCGAGGCCGAGGGCATCGCGGTCGACGTCGCCCCGACCGGCACCGACGGCCTCTGGCGCACCCGCGAGGGCACGTACGACGTGGTGGTCCTCGACATCATGCTGCCGGGCATGAGCGGCTACGCCGTCTGCCGGGCCATGCGCGAGGGCGGCGACTGGACCCCCGTCATCATGCTCACCGCCAAGGACGGCGAGTGGGACCAGGTCGAGGCCCTCGACACCGGTGCGGACGACTACCTCACCAAGCCGTTCTCCTTCGCCGTGCTGCTCGCCCGATTGCGCGCCCTGGTCCGCCGGGGTGCCCGCGAACGACCGGTCGTGCTCGAGGCCGGCGACCTGCGCCTCGACCCCGCCTCCCGCAGCGTCCACCGCGGCGACGTCGAGGTCGAGCTCACCAGCCGCGAGTTCGCGGTGCTCGAGTTCCTCATGCGTCACGCCGGCAGCGTCGTGACCAAGCGCGAGGTGCTCGACGGCGTCTGGAACGACGACTTCGAGGGCGACCCCAACATCGTCGAGGTCTACGTGCGCCACCTGCGCAACAAGGTCGACCGGCCGTTCGGCCGCGAGGCCATCGTCACGCTGCGCGGGGCGGGCTACCGTCTGGAGGCGCGGGGTGGCTGAGCGCGCCCCTCGCGTCCCGGTGCCCGGGCCCGGGCCGTCCGCCGGCACCGGGCCGTCCGCCGGCACCGGGTCGGGTCGCCCCCGGCGGGCGTCGCTGCGGTCCCGCATCACCGCGGCCGCCGTGCTCGCCGTGGCGCTGACCCTCGGGTTGTTCGCGCTCGTCTTCGCCCTCGTGCAACAGGCCGTGCTCGCCGACGGCCCACGCCGGTCCGCCTCGGCCGACGTGGACCGCGCCGTGTCGGCCCTGGCGATCGGTACGACGCCCGACGTCGCGGTCGCGGGCGAGGCGGAGGGGGCCCTCGTCGTCGTGACCGACTCCTCGGGCCGCGTGCTCGCCGCCGGGGGAGAGGACGACCTCGTCGAGTCCGCCTCGTCGCTCGCGGCGGCCGGGTCGGGTGACCGCGTGACGCTCGACGGCGACGAGTTCGTCGTCGAACGGGACGACGTCGGGGTCGAGACCACGCCGACGCCGACGCCGAGCGCGGAACCGACGCCCACGCCCACGCCCACACCGACTCCGACCGCGTCCTCGCGGTCCGGCGGCGACGACGATGACGACGCCGCGGACGACGCCGACGACGACGCCGACGACTCCACCCCGACGCCCGAGGCCACCCCCGAACCCGCCCCGACCGTGACGACCGAGTACGGCGTCGTCGCGGCGCGCTCCCTCGACGAGGCGAGCGCCGCCTCCTCGGCCAGCCTCGTGACGCTCGGCGTCGCGATCCCCGTGGCGCTGCTCGTGCTCGGCGTCACGACCTGGCTCGTGGTCGGCCGCGCACTGCGTCCGGTCGAGTCGATGCGACGCGAGGTCGACACGGTCACGGCGCAGAGCCTGTCGCACCGACTGCCCGACCCGGGCGGCAGCGACGAGATCGCCCGCCTCGCCCGCACGCTGAACGGCATGCTCGACCGGCTCGACTCGTCGGCGACGGCCCAGCGGCGCTTCGTCGGCGACGCCTCGCACGAGCTCAAGACGCCGCTCGCCACGATCAGACAGCACGCCGAGGTCGCGCTGCTGCACCCCGGCAGCATCGACGGTGCGGCCCTGGCCGGCACCGTCCTCGGCGAGGAGGCGCGGCTGACGGCGCTCGTGCAGGGCCTGTTGGTCCTCGCCAGGGCGGACGAGGGCGCCCTCGGGGTGACGCGTCGCCCGGTCGACCTCGACGATCTCGTGGTCGCCGAGACCGCCCGTCTGCGCGGCGTCGCCCGCGCCGACGGTCGCGGGCCGCTCGCCGTCGACGCCACGGCCGTCGGCCCGGCCCGCGTGGACGGCGACGAGGGGCTGCTCGGCCAGGTCGTGCACAACCTCGTGGCGAACGCGGCCCGGCACGCCGACACCCGCGTCGCCGTCGCCCTCGACGAGCGCGACGGCCGAGCCGTCCTCACCGTCGACGACGACGGGGCCGGAGTCGCCGAGGCCGACCGAGAGCGGGTCTTCGAGCGGTTCGTGCGCCTGGACGAGGCCCGCGCCCGCGACTCGGGCGGCAGCGGGTTGGGGCTGGCGATCGTCCGCGAGATCGTCCGGGTGCACGGGGGCTCGGTGTCGATCACCACGTCGCCGCTCGGTGGTGCCCGGTTCGTGGTCGACCTCCCCGCCGGGCCGGCCTGACCCGAGCGCCTCACCGGGTGTTCGGCGGGTCCCGTCCCCCCGCGGCCGGTGAGCGCCCACCCGCCGAGGGGGACGGGAACCCGCCCTGCCCGGGCGACGTGACCCGCGCCTCCTGAACGGTTCTTCAGCGGACTTCAGCACGGCTTCAGTGCCCGCTCGCGAGAGTGGGGTCCATCGGCTCGAGAGAGCGACAGACCCGGCCGCCCGGCGGCCCCACGAACGGAGCGAATCATGCTGAAGAACACCCTCACCAAGAAGAAGTCCCTGCTGATCGCCGGCGGCATCGCCGGCGTCCTCGTGCTGGGCGGCGGCGGCGTCGCCCTCGCCTCGGGGCTCGACGACGGCGTGTCCGCGCAGACCCGCGACCGGGCCCAGGCGGCGGCGCTCGCCGAGACCGGTGGCGGGACCGTGACCGAGGTGGACACCCTCGACGACGGACTCGTCGGTTACGAGGTCGAGGTCGTCCTGCCCGACGGCCGCGAGGCGAAGGTGCTGCTCGACGGCGACTACGCCGTCACCTCGAGCCGCGTCGACGACGACTCGCGCGGGTCCGGGGCCACCCCGACGCCCGTCGCGGGCGACGACCGTGACGACGACGACTCGCTCGGGTCGGACGCCACCCCGACGCCCGTCGCGGGTTCGGGGCGCGACGACTCGGTCGACGACTCGACCCGCGGCGACGACGACCTGACCGGCGCCGACTACGACCGGGCCGCGGCCGCCGCCCTCGCCGCCGCCGGTGGGGGCACGGTGACCGACGCCGACCGCAGCGACGACGCCGGCGTGGCCTACGAGGTCGACGTGCGCCTCGACGACGGCACCGAGGTCGACGTCGACCTCGACCAGGCGTTCGGCGTCGTGCGCACGGACGTCGACGCCCGCCGCTGACGGGACCGCCCTGCCCCGGGGTGCCGAGATGTCACGACTTGCCGCTCACCTTCGAACGTGAGCGGCAAGTCGTGACATCTCGACGCCGGGCCCGGGGGCCGGGGCCCGGGGGCGGGCCGGTGATGGGAGACTGAGGCCGTGCCCACCTTCTCCGCCGCCCGAGGCGACTACGAGTTCACCGACGCCCACGGCGTGACCGTGCACTACTACGTCTGGAAGGCCGCGGCGCCCAAGGCCGTGGTGCAGATCGCGCACGGCCTCGGCGAGTACGCCCTGCGCTACGACGACCTCGCGCAGGACCTCGTGCGAGCCGGCTACACGGTTTACGCGAACGACCACCTCGGCCACGGCGAGACCGGCCTCGGGCAATGGGGCGGCGACCGCACGAAGCTCGGCCGCCTCGGCCCGTCGGGGCTCCGCGGAGCGATGGAGGCGGTGGTCCGGTTGACGGGCATCGCGCGCTCCGAGAACCCCGGCTCGCCGCTCGTGCTGCTCGGGCACTCCTGGGGCTCGTTGATGGCGCAGAAGCTCGTCGACGAGGGGTCCGACCGGTTCGACGCCGTCGTGCTGAGCGGCACGGCGTACCGCATGCCCGGGAGCATGAACGCGGGCGACCTGAACGCCCGGCATGCCCACCTCGGCGACACCGGCTACGAATGGCTCAGCCGTGATCAGGCCGTGGTCGACGCCATGGCCGCCGACCCCCTCTCGGTGCAGGCGACGGCCCGGCAGCTCTTCGGCACGGCCGACACGCTGCGCCTGATGGGACGCCCGTCGACCCGGCTCGCGAGCGACCTGCCCGTGCTCGTCCTCGTCGGCGACGACGATCCGCTCGGCGGCGAGGCCAGCGCTCGCAAGCTCGCCGACGCGTACGTCAACCGCAGCCGGCTCAGCGACGTCGAGCTCGTGGTCTACCAGGGCGCCCGGCACGAGGTGTTCCGCGAGACCAACCGCGACGAGGTCGTGGCCGACCTGGTGCGCTGGCTCGACGACCGCGTGGGGCACCAGGCATAGGCTGCGTCCATGCACGGTGAGTACAAGGTCCCAGGCGGAAAGCTCGTGGTCGTCGACCTCGACGTCAGAGAAGGGCGCATCGCCGGGTTCCGTCTCGCCGGTGACTTCTTCCTCGAGCCCGACACGGCGCTCGACGCCGTCGACCGGGCGGTGAACGGCCTGCCGGTCGAGTCCGACGCGGCGACGATCGCGGCGACGATCAAGCAGGGGCTGCCGGACGACGCGGTGCTGCTGGGCTTCTCGCCCGAGGCGATCGCCGTGGCGATCCGTCGCAGCCTCTCGAAGGCGACGGACTGGCGCGACTACGACTGGCAGATCATCCACGACGCCCCGGTGTCGCCCAACGTCCACCTCGCCCTCGACCAGGTGCTCACCGAAGAGGTGGGCGCGGGTCGCCGCGGGCCGACGCTGCGCTTCTGGGAGTGGGACCAGCCGGCCGTCGTGATCGGCAGCTTCCAGTCGCTGAAGAACGAGGTCGACCTCGACGCCGCCTCGACCCACGGGTTCGAGGTCGTGCGCCGCATCAGCGGCGGTGGGGCCATGTTCATGGACGCGCAGTCGATCGTCACCTACTCGCTCTACGCCCCGGGCGAGCTCGTGCAGGGCATGAGCTTCGCCGACTCGTACGCGTACCTCGACGAATGGGTGATCACGGCGCTCAAGTCGCTCGGCATCGACGCCTTCTACCAACCGCTCAACGACATCACGAGCGCCAAGGGCAAGATCGGCGGGGCCGCGCAGAAGCGCCTGGGCAACGGGGCCCTGCTGCACCACGCCACGATGTCGTACGACATGGACGGCGACAAGATGGTGCAGGTCCTGCGCATCGGCCGCGAGAAGATGAGCGACAAGGGCACGACCAGCGCCGCCAAGCGCGTCGACCCGCTGCGCAGCCAGACGGGCCTGCCCCGCGCCGAGATCATCGAGCGCCTCAAGCAGACCTTCACCGGTCTCTACGGGGCGACCGAGGGCCACGTCACCGAGGCCGAACTCGAGAAGGCCGAGCACCTCGTCACCTCGAAGTTCGCGACGCCCGAGTGGCTGGCGCGCGTGCCCTGAGCACGCGACGGGCGCCGACGAGGCGACCCGCGCCTCCTGCCCGGCATCCGCCTCGGCGACCGGGCCGCGGTCAGCGGTCGAGCAGCTCGCGGTAGTCGACGTGGTCCTCGACGAAGTCGACCACGAACGGGCAGAGCGGCACGACGCGGAGGTCGGTGTTCGCGCGCACGTCGTCGAGGGCGCCCTGGACGAGTTGGGCCCCGAGGCCGGCCGAACGTCGGCTGGGCTCGATCTCGGTGTGGGTGAACCGGATCTCGTGGCCGACGACGTCGTAGGCCGCGAAGCCGATCGTCTCGCCGTCCTCGACGAGGGCGTACTGGTTCTGCGTGGGGCGGTTCTCTACCTCGGTGGTCATCCCGACACGCTACGCGCCCCCGGCCGGGAGTCGGGGACGTGTCGGTGCCCGGCAGGCAGCAGAATGGTCGGATGCCCCTCGACTGGACCACCGCCTCCCCGAGCCTCGTGGTCCAGGGCGACAACCTCGACGTCACGGCCCGACTGCCCGACGGCGGATTCACGATCGTCTACCTCGACCCGCCGTTCAACACGGGGCGCCAGCAGCGGCGCCGATCGACGACGTCGGTGCGCAGCGCCGAGGACTCGATCACCTCGGTGACGGGCTTCAAGGGCGTGCAGTACGAACGCATCCGCGGCGACCTGATGGGCTACGACGACCGCTTCGAGGACTACTGGTCGTTCCTCGAGCCGCGCCTGGCCGAGGCCTGGCGGCTGCTCGCCCCCGACGGCACGCTCTACCTGCACCTCGACTACCGCGAGGCGCACTACGCGAAGGTGCTGCTCGACGCCCTGTTCGGTCGGGACTGCTTCTTGAACGAGATCATCTGGGCCTACGACTACGGCGCCAAGAGCCGCAACCGGTGGCCGACCAAGCACGACACGATCCTCGTCTACGTGAAGGACCCCAAGCGGTACCACTTCGACTCGACGAGCGTCGACCGCGAGCCGTACATGGCGCCGGGGCTCGTCACGCCCGAGAAGGTCGCCCGGGGCAAGCTGCCGACCGACGTGTGGTGGCACACGATCGTGTCGCCGACGGGTCGCGAGAAGACCGGTTACCCGACGCAGAAGCCCGAGGGCGTGCTGCGCCGCATCGTGCAGGCCTCGAGCCGAGAGGGTGACTGGGTGCTCGACTTCTTCGCCGGCAGCGGCACCACCGGCGCCGTGGCGGACGCCCTCGGCCGCCGTTACCTGCTCGTCGACAGCAACGAGGAGGCGGTGGCCGTCATGCGCAGACGGCTCCCGTCGGCGCGGGTCGAGTCGGTCTGACCGCGTGCAGGTCGAGGGCCGAGACGGCCGTCGTCACCGAACCGCGGACGAACGACACCAGTTGTTCGTGGGTGAGGCTCTGCATCTGCTGGGTGGAGAGGCCCGTCGAGCCGGTCATCGGACGACTCCGAGGGCGAGCAGCAGGGCGGCGACGAGGCTGACGCTCGCGCCGGTGACGGCCGTGGCGATGACCGCCAGCGTGCGCTGGCGGGCGGTGTCGCGCACCTCCGAGAAGGCGCTGCGGGCGGGGGTGGGGCGATCGCTGCGAGCGACGTCGATCGTGGTCATGTCCTGCTCGTCTCCGGCACCCCTGCGATGCCTGGCGGAACGGTGGTGCTCGGGCTGTCAGGACACCGCCGTGAACCGGTGTCGTGGGGTCAGCCTGGCACGGTCGTGACTGGTCGATCTAGTGAGTTCACCTGCCGTTCGCACAGCGGTCAGGAAGCGGGGTGACCTGCGCTTGTCGCGTCCGCTGCATCCGCCGTGTCCGCCGCGTCCGCCGCGTCCGCCGGGTCGCCGTCGACGTGGTGGTCGTCGATCTCGATCGCGGCCGTCATGCGCTGCAGGAAGCCCACGACCACGGCGGCCTCGTCGGCGTCGAGTGACTCGGCCGTCGAGATCATGCGGGCGTGCATCGCCGCCATGGTGTCGCGTACCTCGGAGTTCGACTCGCCCGTGGCGGTCAGCAGCACGCCACGCTTGTCGGACGGGTGCGGGTGGCGCAGCATGTGCCCGCTCGCGACCAGGCGGTTGATCAGCACCGACGTCGAGGCCGAGGTGATCTTCAGCTGGGCGGCCAACTCTTTCGCGCTGACGGGATCGCCGATTCGCTGGGCCCGGAGGAGGAACCGGAGGGCCGCGAGGTCGGTGTCGTTCATCTTCATCGATTTGCGGGTGCGGGCCCGCATCGCGACCTCGGCGGCGCGGTAGGCGCGGAGGGTGTTCAGCACCGTGACGCCACGCTCTTCGGTGCTGCTGCTGTACCAATAGCCGGACGCGTCGAAGGGTGCGGCGGTGGCGTGCTGATCGGGCATGCGGCGAGTCTAGCCCACGTCGCTAGGTCGTCTAGCTAAAAAATCGAGTCTGATCAGGCGTTTTCGCGATTGTCAACCCCTGTGCCTCCGCCCGAGCCCGTTTTAGGCTGATGACGTCCGCCCCGAGTGGGCAGAGACGTCCCGCCGTGTCGATCAGAGCTTCACGCAGGGAATCGATCCGGTGGGGCGTCCCGTGACGGAGAAAGGCCGCACACCCTGAGGGTGTGCGGCCTTCGGTCGTCTCGCCTCCCGCGTGAGCTTCACGGGCAGGGAACGCCGGACACGTGACGAACCGTTCGGCACCGAAGTGCCGTCGAGGGAACGCTACCCGACACCTGCCGTGTCGCGACACCAGCTCGCGCGCATCGGGAGGAGTCCGATCACCTCGTCGGGCGCCGGATCAGGGCCGTGGCGGGGTGTCGTCACGCCGCTCGCGCGCGGGCACGACGTCGATCGAGCCGGTGTCGGGTGCGACGAGCGAGCCGGTCTGAGCGGCGGCGGCCTGGGCCGAGAGCGCGGCGTCGGCGGCCACGGCGGCTCGCGCGTCGTCGGCCGCCTCGTCGATGGCCGACTTCTGACGCAGTGGCGTGGCCTTGAGGAAGAAGCTCAGCACGAAGGCCACCAGCACGACCGCCAGGGCGACCCAGAACACGGTCACCGCCGCGTTCGCGAAGCCGTCGAGGAACGGCGCGGCGAGGCGTCGGTCGGCCGTGTTGAGGAACGACGTGTTGCCGTCGAGCGCCCCGCTGACCTGCGACGTGTCACCGTTGCCGGCCGCCTGGTAGAGCTTCAGGATCGAGGCGTTCGCCGGGTCGGTCAGCACCGACTGGTCGGCGAGGGCGGCCTGGGCTCGGCCCTGCAGGCTCGAGTCGGCGAACGCGGCGGCGATGGTCTGGGGGATGCGGCTGAACAGCACGGAGAACAGCACGGCCGTGCCGAGCGTGCCGCCGATCTGCCGGAAGAACGTCGACGCCGACGTGGCCACGCCGATGTCGCGGGCGCCGACCGAGTTCTGGGAGGCGATGGTCAGGGTCTGCATCAGCTGCCCGAGGCCCAGGCCGACGAGCAGCATGCCGATCATCATGAACCAGTACGGCTTGTCGAACGAGAGGTTCGTGAACCAGAAGAACCCGGCGGCCATGAACGCCGTGCCCGTGATCGGGAAGATCTTGTACCGGCCCGTGCGGGAGATGAGCTGGCCGGCGACGATCGACGAGATCATCAGGCCGGCGATCATCGGCAGCATCTGGAAGCCGCTCTCGGTCGGCGTCGCGCCGTTCACGAGCTGCAGGTACAGCGGCACCGTCAGCAAGGCGCCGAACATGCCGAAGCCGACGAGCACGCCGAGCACGGTCGCCATCGAGAAGGTCGGGTTGCGGAACAGCTTGAGCGGGATCAGGGCGTCGTCGCCCATCGACCGCTCGATCACGACGAACGCGACGATGCCGACGGCTCCGATCACGTAGCAGGCGAAGGCGCCGGGCGAGCTCCAGCCCCAGGTGCGGCCCTGCTCGGCTACCAGCAGCAGCGGCACGGCGGCGACGATGACCGCCGCGGCGCCGAACCAGTCGATGCGCACGTTCTCGCGTCGCTTCTGGCCCGGGATGTGCAGGAACCGCACGACGATGAACAGCGCCACGATGCCGATCGGCACGTTGATCAGGAACACCCAGCGCCAGCCGGTGACGAAGAGGATCTGGTCGGCTCCGGCGAACAGTCCGCCGACGAGTGGGCCGATGACGCTCGAGATGCCGAACACGGCCAGGAAGTAGCCCTGGTACTTGGCACGCTCACGCGGGGCGAGGATGTCGCCCATGATCGTCAGCGGCAGGGCCATCAGGCCACCGGCGCCCATGCCCTGGATGGCCCGGAAGATCGCGAGCTGGTACATGCTCTCGGAGAAGCCGGCCGCGATCGACCCCAGCAGGAAGATCGTGATGGCGATCAGGAAGAGCGGTCTCCGCCCGAAGATGTCGCTGAGCTTGCCGTAGATCGGCGTCGAGATGGTCGACACGATCAGGTAGGCGGTCGTCACCCAGGCCTGGAGGCTGAGCCCGTCGAGGTCGTCGGCGATCGTCCGCATCGAGGTGCCCACGATCGTCTGGTCGAGGGCCGAGAGGAACATGCCCGCCATCAGGCCGAAGATGACGTACAGGATCTGGCGGTGGGTCATCAGGCCCTGGCGCTCGGCGGGGGCCGTGGTCGTGGGGGCTGGGGCGGCGCTCGACATGGTGTCTCTTCTGTCTGGAAGGGGAAGGCGCGACGAGGAATTGCGCAGTACGCAAAGTTACTTCACGGGCAAGCATCCGACAACAAGAGGAATCGTCCCTCGTGGTGTCCGTCCGTGTCGATCCGGTGCTCGTGACTAGGCTCGACGCGATGTCACGCCGCCCCTCCCTGCCGCACCCCGCGGCCACCGTCCTGGCCGTCGTCCTCTCGACGGGCCTGCTGGCCGCGTGCTCGGGGGGCGCGCCCGAGCCGAGCCCGAGCACGTCGGCCGCGACCGTCTCGCCGACGCTCACCCCCACCCCGACTCCGACCGAGGAGGCGCCTCCTACGTCCCCCACGACACCCGCGTTCGACAAGGCGGCCCGGTCGGTCGACGACCCTGCCAGCCTCTGGGTGGTCAGCGACAAGCTGCGCCCCCTCGACCCGGTCGACTACGTGCCCGCCGACCTCGTGACGCCCGACGTGACACACCAGAACCCGCCGACCCTGCGAGCCGAGGCCGCCGCCGCGGTCGTCGCCATGTTCCAGGCGGGCGAGGCCGAGGGGGCCGGGGCGTTCCAGGTGCAGAGCGCGTACCGCTCGTACGACACCCAGGTGAGTGTCTACGCCGGCTGGGTCCAGCGCCTCGGGCAGGCGCAGGCCGACGCCCAGAGTGCCCGCCCCGGCTTCAGCGAACACCAGACCGGGCTCGCCCTCGACATCAGCCCCGTGCCGCTCAGCTGTGCGCTGCAGGCCTGCTTCGGCGACACGCCTCAGGGGAGGTGGCTGGCGACCAACGCGTGGCGCTTCGGGTTCTTGCTGCGCTACCCGGCCGACAAGGTGGCCGTGACCGGCTTCACCTTCGAGCCGTGGCACTTCCGGTACGTGGGCGTGCCGCTCGCCACCGAGATGCACGACACGGGCGTCACCACGCTCGAGGAGTTCTTCGGCCTGCCCGCCGCCCCCGACTACGCCGGCTGACCCCGCCCGCTTGCCTGCTGGCCGGCCTCACGAACCGCAGAACGGGCGTGTTCGTCGGACAGGGGCGACCGAAGTCGCCCGTCCGTCACGAACACGCCCGTCGGGCGGTGCGGGAGGCGCGGGTCAGGCGCCCAGCGCGGCGTCGACGATCGTCTTGGCCTCGGCCTGGACGCGGGCGAGGTGCTCGGGACCCTCGAACGACTCGGCGTAGATCTTGTAGACGTCCTCGGTGCCGCTCGGGCGGGCCGCGAACCAGGCCTTGTCGGTGACCACCTTGACGCCGCCGACGGCCGCGTCGTTGCCCGGAGCCTTGCTGAGCTTCGCCGTGATGCGGTCACCGGCGAGCTCGGTCGCCTCGATGGCGTCGCCGTCGAGCTTGCCCAGGCGGGTCTTCTGCTCTTTCGTCGCCGCCGCGTCGACGCGCTGGTAGACCGGGTCGCCGTACTCCTCGACGAGCTCGGCGTAGAGCTGCGACGGGGTCTTGCCGGTGACGGCGATGATCTCGCTCGCGAGCAGGGCCAGCAGGATGCCGTCCTTGTCGGTCGTCCAGACGGTGCCGTCCTTGCGGAGGAAGGAGGCGCCGGCGCTCTCTTCGCCGCCGAACGCGACCGAGCCGTCGACCAGGCCGGGCACGAACCACTTGAACCCGACCGGGACCTCCCACAGGCGACGCCCGTGCGACTCGGCGACCTTGTCGATGATGCTCGACGAGACGAGGGTCTTGCCGATCGCGGCGTCGTCACGCCACTCGGGACGGTGCGTGTAGAGGTAGTCGATGGCGACCGCGAGGTAGTGGTTCGGGTTCATCAGGCCGCCGTCGGGCGTGACGATGCCGTGACGGTCGGCGTCGGCGTCGTTGCCGGTCAGCACGTCGAACTCGTCCTTGCGGTGCACGACGCTGGCCATGGCCGAGGGGCTCGACGGGTCCATGCGGATCTTGCCGTCCCAGTCGAGCGTCATGAAGCGCCAGGTCGGGTCGACGCCGGGGTTCGTGACCGTGAGGTCGAGGCCGTAGACGTCGCGGATCGCGCCCCAGTACTCGACGCTCGCGCCACCGAGCGGGTCGGCGCCGATCTTC
This sequence comes from Frigoribacterium sp. Leaf415, assembly GCF_001424645.1. Lineage (NCBI taxonomy): Bacteria > Bacillati > Actinomycetota > Actinomycetes > Micrococcales > Microbacteriaceae > Frigoribacterium > Frigoribacterium sp. Leaf415. The sequence goes on along the minus strand of NZ_LMQR01000002.1, from coordinate 92,998 downwards.
ACGCCGGCCTTCTTGATGGCGTCGATGTCGATGATGTTGACGAGGTCGCCCACGTAGCCACGCAGGAAGTCGTGGCGGCCGGGCGTGCCGACGCCGCGCTTCACGTCGACGTTGCCGGCGGCGATGATCTCGTTGGCGCGGTTCGCGATCCAGTTCGTGGCATCGCTGTCGGCCGGCCCGCCGTGCGGCGGGTTGTACTTGAAGCCGCCGTCGCGGGGCGGGTTGTGGCTGGGGGTGACGACGATGCCGTCGGCCTTGTCGGTGTTCGCCGGGTCGTTGTTGTAGACCAGGATCGCGTGGCTGAGCGCGGGCGTCGGCACGTAGCCGCCCTCGGCGTCGGCCAGCACCTTCACGTCGTTGCCGGTGAGCACCTCGACCGCGGTGCGCTCGGCCGGGCCGCTGAGGATGTGCGTGTCGCGCCCGATGAACAGCGGGCCGGTGATGCCCTGGCCTGCCCGGTACTCGACGATCGCCTGCGTGATGGCGGCGATGTGGGTCTCGTTGAACGCCGCGTCGAGCGAGGAGCCGCGGTGGCCCGAGGTGCCGAAGACGACCTTCTGCTCGACCTTGCTGACGTCGGGGACGAGCTCGTAGTACGCGGCCGAGACCTCTTCGGGGTCGATCAGGTCGCTGGCTTCTGCGGGGGTTCCGGCACGGTCGGTCATGGGGACATCCTGGCACCCGGCGCCGACCTTCGTCGCGGTGCCCGGGCGGCTCTCAGTAGGCTCCTCGTCATGCCGACCCGCGCCTCCTCGACGACCTACAGCTATCTCGGGCCCGCGGGCACCTTCACCGAGGCGGCGCTCAAGCAGGTGCCCGAGGCCGTCGGAGCCACCTGGAAGAGCGTCAACAACGTCGGCGAGGCCCTGGCCGACGTCGTCTCGGGCGTCAGCACGGCCGCGATGATCGCCATCGAGAACAGCGTCGAGGGCGGCGTCAGCGCGACCCAGGACGCCCTCGCCACCGTGCCGGGCCTGCGGATCGTCGGCGAGTACCTGGTGCGCGTCAACTTCGTGCTCGTCGCCCGGCCGGGCACCCGCATCGAGGAGGTGCGGGTCGTCAACGCGCACCCGGTCGCCTACGCGCAGACCCACCGCTGGCTCGAGCGCGCCCTTCCCGGCCACGGGCACCTGCCGGCGTCGTCGAACGTCGCCGCCGCCGCGTCACTGCTCGAGGAGGGCGGGGTCGGAGGCTCCGCGGACGCCGCGGTCGCGCCTCCCGGCATCACCGACCACCACGACCTCGAGGTGCTCGCCCGCGACATCGGCGACAACGACCAGGCCGTCACGCGCTTCGTGCTGGTCAGCCGCACGGTGCCCGTGCCGCCCGCGACCGGTGCCGACAAGACGAGCCTGATCGTCGAGCTGCCGACCGACGGTTCGGGTGCCCTGGTCGACATGCTCGAGCAGTTCGCGACCCGCGGCATCAACCTCAGCCTGATCCAGTCACGGCCGATCGGCGACGCCCTCGGGCGCTACCGGTTCGTGATCGACCTCGAGGGGCACGTGCTCGACGAACGCGTCGCCGACGCCCTGCTCGGGCTGAAGCGATTCAGCCCGAGCGTGATGTTCCTCGGGTCGTACCCACGCGCCGACGGTGCCCCGGCCGAGGTCTCGCCGCGGTACGACGACGAGGCCTTCGTCGAGGCCCGCGACTGGTTGCGCGGGTTGATCAGCGGCCTGCGCTGATCGACGGCCGGCGTCGATCGGCGGCCTGCGCTGATCAGGAGTCGGCCGGCACGCGGACCGTCAGGCCGCCCGGGTCGACGACCGCGCGCAGGGCGACGGCCTTGCCGACCGAGTCGCCGTCGATCTCGAAGTCCTGGGGGGAGTCGAGGCGCACGACGAGCTTCTTGCCCTTGTTGTAACGCAGGGTGCGCACCTCGCGGCTGTTCGCGGCGAGGATGCGGCGACCGACGTGCGTGCGGCGCAGGATGCCGTTCTCCCACACGATCTTGACCCAGATCTGCACCCAGCCGAAGAATCCCTCGGGGCGCAGGGCGACGATGTCGAAGATGCCGTCGTCGATCGCGGCGTCGGGCAGCAGCATGATGTTCGCCGGCAGCAGCCCGCAGTTGCCGACGATGATCGTGTGGGCGCGCATCGACTTGCGGCCCTGGTCGTCGAGCTCGTAGCGGACGTCGATCCGGTTGTCGTCGCGCAGGGCCCGGGCGATGGCGTCGACGTAGGCGAGCCAGCCGACTCGCTTCTTCAGCTCGTCGTTGGTGTTCGCGAGCATCTTGGCGTCGAGGCCGACGCCCGCCATGACGACGAACGCCTTGGTCTCGCGAGATCCGTCCTCACGCTCGATGTCGACGACGCCGAGGTCGATGTCGCGGTCGCGACCGCTGAACGCCGTCGCGATCGAGTCGTCGAGGTTGTCGAGCGAGAGCTCGAGGTTGCGGGCCAGCAGGTTGCCCGTGCCCGAGGGCAGCAGGGCGAGGGAGGCGTCGGTGCCCTGGAGGGCCTCGGCGACCGCACGCACGGTGCCGTCGCCACCGGCGGCGATCACCATGTCGACGCCCTCGGCGAGGGCCTGCTTGGTCACCTCGCCGCCCGGGTCCTCCTTGCTGGTCTCGTAGAACGTCGTGGGGCCCCAGCCGTTCGAGAACTCGTGGCGCTGGACGGCCGTCTTGATCGCGTCGAGGTCGACCTTGATCGGGTTGTAGACGACCGCGGCGGTCTGGCGAGCCGTCTCGGGCTCGGGCGCCGAGGCGTGCTCGGCGGGGGAGGGGGAGGTGGCGGTCATGGGGCGAGCGTATTGGACGCGCCTCCGTGAGGTAACGAGAAGACGAAGGCTCGGTGGAGAACGTCTGCCGGGCAGGTGCCGTTGCCTAGGATGGGCGGGTGATCGATCCCCAGTTGCTCCGTGAATCCCCCGACCTCGTCAAGCTGAGCCAGCGGGCCCGGGGCGACTCCGAGTCGCTGGTCGACGACGCCGTGGCGGCCGACCAGGCCCGCCGCGCCGCGATCGCCGCCTTCGAAGACCTCCGCGCCGAGCAGAACGCCTTCGGCAAGACCGTCGCCAAGGCGCCGAAGGACGAGAAGAAGGCGCTCGTCGCGCAGGCGCAGCAGCTCGCCGCCCGCGTGAAGGAGGCGCAGGTCGCCTCGAACGAGGCCGATGCGGTCTTCGACACGGCCGCGCGCGGCATCGGCAACCTGATCGTCGACGGTGTGCCGTCGGGCGGCGAAGAGAACTTCGTGACGCTCCGTGAGCACGGCACCCGCCCCTCCTTCGATTTCGAGCCGCTCGACCACGCCGACCTCGGCGAGAAGCTCGGCGCGATCGACATCAAGCGCGGCACGAAGGTGTCGGGCTCGCGCTTCTACTTCCTGCGGGGCATCGGGGCGCGCCTCGAGCTCGGCCTGATGAACATGGCCCTCGACCTCGCGCTGAAGAACGACTTCACGCCGCTGATCACCCCCACGCTCGTGCGGCCCGAGGTCATGGCGGGCACCGGGTTCCTGGGGTCGCACGCCGACGAGGTCTACCACCTGCCCGCCGACGACCTGTACCTGACCGGCACGAGCGAGGTCGCGCTCGCCGGGTACCACTCCGACGAGATCCTCGACGTCGAGGCGGGCCCGATCCGCTACGCCGGCTGGTCGACCTGCTACCGCCGCGAGGCCGGGGCCGCCGGCAAGGACAACCGGGGCATCCTGCGCGTGCACCAGTTCAACAAGCTCGAGATGTTCAGCTACGTGCACCCCGACCAGGCCGAGGCCGAGCACGACGCGCTCGTGGGCTTCCAAGAGGCCATGCTGCAGGCGCTCGACCTGACCTACCGGGTCATCGACGTCGCGGCCGGCGACCTCGGCTCGAGCGCCGCGCGCAAGTTCGACATCGAGGCCTGGGTGCCGACGCAGGGCACCTACCGCGAGCTCAGCAGCACGTCGAACTGCACCACGTTCCAGGCCCGCCGGCTCGACACCCGCTACCGCACCGAGAGCGGCAAGACGGCGCCGGTCGCCACGCTGAACGGCACCCTGGCGACCACGCGCTGGCTCGTCGCGATCCTCGAGACGCACCAGCAGGCCGACGGTTCGGTGGTCGTGCCCGAGGCGCTGCGCGGCTACCTCGGCGGCCTCGAGGTCATCGAGCCGGTCGCATGAGCCAGGCAGCCGCCGCACCCCGGCCCGACGACGAGCCCGTGGCCGCCGCCGACCGGTGGCTCGTCGCCCTCGACGTCGACGGCACGATCATGCCCGAGGACGGCACGATCTCCGAGGCCGTCCTGGGCGAGATCACGCGCCTCCACGACCAGGGTCACCAGGTCATGATCGCGACCGGGCGGTCGGTGTCGATGACGCTGCCGGTGATGGAGCGCCTCGGCCTCGTCTCGGACTACGTCGTCTGCGCGAACGGCGCGATCACCCTGGGTCGTGACGAGTCGGCCCCGACCGGGTACCGCCGCGTGCACGTGGAAGAGTTCGACCCGACCCAGGTGCTCTCGACGATCCGCGAGGCCCTGGCCGACGCCGGGGCCGGCTACGCCGTCGAAGACCAAGAGGGTCTGCTGCGGTACTGCGGGTCGTTCCCCGCCGCGGCGGCCGCGCTGAACGCCGAGAAGGTCGGGTTCGACGACCTCGTCGGCCGGCCCGCGACCCGTGTCGTCGTCGTCTCGCCCGACCACGACACCGAGGACTTCCTCACCGCCGTCGAGCGCATGGGCCTGCAGCACGTGAACTACAACGTCGGCTGGACGGCCTGGCTCGACATCGCCCCCGACGGCGTCACGAAGGCGACCGCCCTCGAGCGCGTGCGGCAGTGGCTCGACGTGCCGCGGTCGCAGGTGCTGGCCGCGGGTGACGGGCGCAACGACATCGACATGCTGCGCTGGGCCGCCGGCGAGGGGCGCGGGGTCGCCATGGGCCAGGCGCCCGACGACGTCGCCGCCGTGGCCAACGAGCAGACGTCGAGCGACCTGGACGACGGGCTCGCCGAGGTGCTCGCGACGCTCTGAGCCGGTAGACTCGGGCCCGGTTGCCGGGTGCTCGCATCCCGCCACGAAATGGACACGACGCCACGCTTAGAGCTGGCGTGGTGACCACATCGTGGTGGCGTAGCTCACCAGGCCACCGGGAGGGCTGTCCGAGCGGCCGATGGAGCTTGTCTTGAAAACAAGTGGGCAGAGATGTCTCGTGGGTTCGAATCCCACGCCCTCCGCCAGACGGGTCGCGCGTTCCGCAGGTGACGCGACCCGCGCCTCCTGGGGTGGACGGGGCTAGGCCTTGGCGGCGGCGTAGGTGGCGAAGGCCTCACCGATCAGGGTGCTGAGCTCGCGCCACGTCGTGTCGTCGACCGAGACGGCGGAGTCGCCGTCGACGAAGCCCGCGTGCTTGTGGAGCACGTCCGACCCGACCGCGGGGAGCACGTAGAAGTCGCGGGTCCAGTCGTCGGTGTCTTCGATGACGGGGGCGCGGTACCAGTCGAGGTAGCCGTCGAAGACGTCGTTGCGCTCGTCGCCCTTGAGCCAGGTCTCGACCGAGTCCCGCCACGCGTCTCGGTTGGTCTCGCCGTTCATGTGGTCCTCCGGGGCCTGGTGCGTGCGGGAGCGTCCGCGACCGCCGGTCCAGTGTCCCAGGTCGGTCGCCGCGAGGGCCGCCGCGGGGACCGCCCCGGGTGTGGTGTCGGAAACCGCCGGGGGCCCTTTCCGCTCCCGTGCCCCCCGAAGTGGAACGCCCCGTCCCCCCGAACAGGGACTGAACGCCGCCACGACCCCGTGTTGCACTGTTCGAGCCTCCCGCTGCGGCCACGCACCGACAGGCACCCCGGAGGGGCCGAACGCCCTCCGGCCCCTCGACACCAGGACCGCACCCATGACCCACCTGACCCCGACGACGCGCGCCGCCGTCGTCATCGGCGTCGCCGTCGCCCTGACGGCCGGCCTCGCGGTCGCTCCTGCGCGAGCGGACGCCGCCCCCGTCGAGCCCCGGTCGACCTCGGTCGCGGCACCGCCCACGAATGCCTCCGGCGCGGCCGTGCGCTCGTCGAAGTCGGCCGAGCGTGCCATCGCCGCGTTCACCTCGCGCGGGGGGCGCGGGACATCCGGGTCGCCGGACCCCGCCGCGTCGTCGGTTCCGACGGTCCCGACGGTGACGCCGACCGTCGCGCCGCAGACCATCCGCACCTCACCGAGCACGACCTTGTTCCGTGGCGGCCTGTACGTCGACCCCAACGGTGAGGCGGCGCGCGCCGCGACCACGCTGTCCTCACAGGGCCGGACGGCCGAGGCCGCGGCGGCCCGCACGATCGCGCAGCAGCCGATCGCGACCTGGCTCGGCAGCTGGCTGACCGACGCTCAGCTCGTGAAGAAGATCGACGGCACGGTCGCCGCCGCCGAGAAGGTCGGCACGACGCCCGTCTTCGTCACCTACAACATCCCCAACCGCGACTGCGGCAGCCACTCGGCCGGCGGCTCCGCCGACAACGCGGCCTACCTGCGGTGGAACGCCCTCGTCGCGTCCCGTCTGGCCGGCCACCGGGTCGCCGTGATCGTCGAGCCCGACGCCCTCTCGCTCATCAGCAACTGCCCCGAGCAGACCGGTGGGCGCGAGGCCACCATCGCCTCGGCCGTCGCGACCCTCGCGGACGCGGGCGTCCCGGCGTACATCGACGCCGGCAACTCGAACTGGGTGCCGCCGCAGACCATGGCCGCACGCCTCGAGGCCGCGGGCGTGGACCGGGCCCGGGGCTTCGCGACCAACGTCTCGAACTACTACCCGGTCGAGTCCGAGAAGGCGTACGCCGAGAAGGTGTCGCAGGCGACAGGAGGCGCGCGCTACGTGATCGACACGTCACGCAACGGTCGCGGCTGGAAGGGCACCTGGTGCAACGCCCCCGGCGCCGGCCTGGGAGCCGCGCCCTCGGTGCAGAACGGTTCGACGAAGCTCGACGCCCTGCTCTGGATCAAGACGGCCGGAGCGAGCGACGGGCAGTGCAACGGTGGACCCGCGGCCGGTCAGTGGTTCGCGTCGTACGCCGTCCAACTCGTCGCGAACCGTGCGGCCGGTTGAGTCCAGGCGCCGGCCCAGGGCCGTCTGCGTAGACTCTCCTTCTGCCCGTACACCGAACGGTGCACGTCCGCCCGCTCGATCCACGAGTTCTCTCGAGTCCGAGCGAGCGGCCAGTGCCTTCGATGACCGAGAGGACACCGCGTGAGCGACCTTCGCGACCGATCCGGCCGTGGCCGCCGAGCCGCCCGACCCGAGGGAACCTCCTCCGGCCGCCGTGCCACCCCGTCGACGACGGGAGTCGCCCGTCACGGACGGCTGAAGAGCGGAGGCCCGGTGCGGGCCGTCACGAAGGTGGTCGCCGCCTCCGTGGCCGTGCTGCTCGTCAGCGGAGCCTCGGTCGGCGCGATCGCGGCGTACCAGGTGCGCAGCGACCTCGGCACGGGGGTCCAGCTGCAGGCCGCCCAGGGCGAGACCACCAAGCCCGCGCCTCCGTCGATCAGCGAGTACGAGGGCGGATTCAACATCCTCGTCGTCGGGACGGACAACGACGCCAGCCAAGATCAAGGTGCTTTCGGCGAACGTGACGCCACCCTGAACGACGTCAACATCCTGCTGCACGTCTCGGCCGACCACAGCAACGCGACGGCCGTCAGCATCCCGCGCGACATGGTCGTGCCCATCCCGTCGTGTGCGAAAGAGGACGGCTCGGGGTACTACTCGGCGATGTCGGCGCGGCCGATCAACGAGGCCTACTCGTACGGCGGGCTGAGCTGCGTCGCCTCGACCGTGTCGAGCCTGACCGGTCTCGACATCCCCTTCGCGGGCATGATCTCGTTCAACGGCGTCATCGAGATGTCGAACGCCATCGGCGGGGTGCCGGTCTGCGCCGCCACCCCCATCAAAGACCGCTACACGGGTCTCGACATCCCGGCCGGCGAGTCCGTGCTGTCCGGGGCCGACGCCCTGGCCTTCCTGCGCACCCGCCACGGCGTGGGAGACGGGTCCGACCTCGGCCGCATCAGCAGCCAGCAGGTCTACCTCTCGTCGCTGCTGCGGACGGTGAAGAGCGCCGACACCCTCAGCAACCCCACGAAGCTCTACTCGCTTGCCCGTGCCGCGGCCAGCAACATGACCCTGTCCGACCAGCTGACGAAGATCGACACCATGGTGCAGATCGGCCTCGCGCTGCGAGACCTGCCCCTCGACTCCGTCAACTTCGTCCAGTACCCCGGCACGACCGGTGGCTCGGGCGTCTACGAGGGCAAGGTGCAGCCCGACAAGGCCGTGGCGACCCAGCTCTTCGACGCGATCAAGAACGATGTCCCGTTCTCGATCCCCGAGGGCAGCACCGGCATCGGCTCCGAGACCACCGCCACGGGTGACGGAACGGCGGCGAGCCAAGCTCCGGCCGCACCGGCCGAGACGGCTGCTCCGGCCGACACGGCTGCGCCGGCCGACACGGCTGCCCCCACCGACCCGGGCGCGGGAGCGGCGACCACGCCGCCGACGACCGAGGTCATCGAGGGCCTCACCGGTCAGACGGCGGCCGACCAGACCTGCTCGGTGGCCTTCGGTTCGAACTAGGCGCGCGGCTGAGAAGTCGTCCCGGCGAGTAACCAGCTCGCCGGGACGACCGGTGACCTCAAGCGGCGGCCCGAACCGGCACGCATGAGAACCCCGCGATGCCGGGATCAGGGGTGCGGCACCGTGGGGGGTGTGGAGGCCGGCGTCGATGCCGGCGGCGAGCCCCTCGGGCGCAGCCGTTCGGGTGCGGCGCTCGATGATGGGGCACGTGACGCGACGACTGTCGGGGGGGCGTGTTCGGCAAGGGTGAACGGGCTCGTGCTGTCGAGCCACTGCCCCTCGGCCGTCGTCGGCGTCAGGGGTACTCTATGTGTCGGCACAAATGCCGACAAGCCGATCACGCCCCCCAGAGCGGGTGGGGCACGGGTGGTTCTGTCCACGCCCCTCTGCGTCCGACGTCCGACCGGCTCCGGGCCCCGTTTCGGCATCTGGCCCTCGGGCCGCTATGCTGGTCCCTGCGCGTTCGCTCGCGAGCCGCATGGAGCCGTCGCATAGTTCGGCCTAGTGCACCACCCTGCTAAGGTGGAGTTCCCTTTGTGGGAACCGTGGGTTCAAATCCCACCGGCTCCGCGGAAAGCCACGTCGGTTCTCTCTCTCGCCAGAGATGTTCCGGGGTGGCTTTTCTTCTGCCCGCTCTCGGATGGCCCGGCGTCCCCCGGTGCGGTGCCCTCCCAGACGCCTGCGGCGTAGCGTGACCGGTGACGACGTGTCGTCTCGACTACAGGGAGATCCACCGGTGAAACGCATCCACTACGCCGACGAGTACCTGGTCACCGGCGACGCGATCGCGGCGGCCGTCGTCGAGTACGCGCGGGCACTGGCCATGCAGAACGAGTCCGACATGGTCGACCTGCCGGGCATGGACCGTGGTGGCGTCCACCAGCGGTTCCAGATCCTGCTCGGCCCGGCGAGCCAGATGCTCGTCTCCGAAGAGCAGACCGACGAGGCAGAGATCGACGACGACCACCTGGTCGACGACATCGGGGGCCGCATCGGCCGGCTGCGGCGCGTCGAACCCCAGACGAGCGATCCCACCGACGGCATCCCCCTGGACGCCGACGAGTTCTGAGTCCTGCCGCGTCGACGACACCTGTCGCCGGGTCGGTGTCGAGGCCCCGCGTGAGGCCGGTCGACCGACTAGCGTCGGGAAGATGAGTACTCCTGCGCCCGCGCGCCCCGCTGCGACCGTCGTCCCGGTCACCCTGGGAGGCGCGGGCCCGGTCGTCGGGACCGCCACCGCTCTCGTCGTCGAGCGGCTGCGATCCGGTGCTGCGCCGACGGTCGACGAGGCCCTCGACCTCGCGGTCGAGCTCGGTCGACACGGCGCCCTGCCCGGACTCGGATCGACGGCCGACCTCTGGCAGGCCCTGGCCACGCTCGCCGCGCACGACCTCGGTGCGGCGCGAGCCGTCGAGCCGCACCTCGACGCGCTCGCCATCCTCGACCAGCACGCCGAGGACGTCGCCGCGACGTCCCCCGAGACCCTGCCCGACGAGGACGAGGACGATGGCGAAGGGTCCGCGCTGCCCGCCCGCGCCCGCACCGACGACTCCTTCACCTGGGGCGTGTTCGCCGCCGAAGGCCCCGGCGTCCGCCTCGAGGGCACGCGTCGCTCCGGAGCCTCCGGAGCCTCCGGCGCCTGGTCGCTGACGGGCACGAAGCCCTGGTGCTCGCTCGCGGGCACGGTCGACGGCGCCCTGGTCACCGCCTGGGTCGGCGACGAGCGTCGGTTGTTCTCGGTCGACCTCCGCCAGCCGGGCGTCACCGTCACCGCCGACGCCTGGCACGCCCGAGGCCTGGTCGAGATCCCGTCCGGCCCGGTCGACTTCGCCGACGTCGAGGCGCACGAGGTCGGTGCTCCCGGCTGGTACCTCGAGCGTCCCGGCTTCTCGTGGGGCGGCATCGGCGTCGCGGCGTGCTGGTACGGCGGCGCGGTCGGGGTGGCGCGCACGCTGCTCGCCGCGGCGGTGACCGCCTCGTCGCGCGCGCCGGAGCGCCCGGCCGACCCGCACCTCCTGCAGGCACTCGGCCTCGTCGACACGCGGCTGGCCGACGCACGCCGGGCGCTGGTCGAGGCCGCCGACCTCGTCGACGCCGGTGAGGCGACCGGTGAGGCGGGCCGGTTGCTCGCCAAGCGCGTCCGCGGGACGGTCGCGCACGCCTGCGACGAGGTGCTGGCCCGGGCGTCCCGTGCGCTCGGCCCCGCGCCGCTGGCCACCGACGCCGCCCACGCCAAGCGCGTCGCCGACCTCGAGCTCTACCTCCGCCAGCACCACGGCGAACGCGACGACGCGTCGCTGGGTCAGACGGTGCTCCGCGACGCCGTCCGCGACGGGCTCCCCACGTGGTGAGCTTCGACGGTCGCGCGCCGGGGACCCCGGTCGAGACCTGGGAGGCCGACCCGCGCCTCCTCGGCCTGCCGCCGCTCGACGGCGCCGTCGACCCGTCCGCGGCGTCGCGCCTCGTCGTGCTGGCCGCCCACCCCGACGACGAGACCCTCGGCGCCGGCGGGCTGATCGCCGACGCGGCCGCCCGCGGCGTCCCGGTCACGGTCGTCGTGGTCACCGACGGCGCCGCCTCGCACCCCGGCTCGAGCACGAGCGCCGAGGACCTCGTCGCGACGAGGGCCGAGGAGGCGCGGGTCGCGGTCCACCTGCTGGGTCACGACGTCGAGCTGGTGCAGTGGAGCATCGCGGACGGGGCGGTCCGCGAGGCCCGCGCCGAGATCACGGAGCGGCTGCGGCCCCTGCTGCCCGGACCGGGTGGCCTGCTCGTGGCGCCTTGGCGCGGGGACGGCCACCGGGACCACCGCGTGCTCGGCGAGATCGCCGCCGAGCTGGTGGCCGAGGGGGACCAGGCCGGCACGACGCTGCTCGAGTACCCGATCTGGCTGTGGCACTGGGGTTCGCCCGACCACCCCGACGTGCCCTGGCCGTCGCTGCGGCTGTCGTCCCTGGACGCCGTCGCCGACGCCGCGAAGCGCTCGGCCCTCGCGGCGTACGTCTCGCAACGACGACCACTCTCGGACGCGCCCGAGGACGCCCCCGTGCTGCACCCGGTGTTCGAGCGGCACTTCGCCCGCGGGCGCGAGGTGTTCGTGGTGGCCGAGCCGGCGTCGGGCCCGGCGACCGAGGCCACGTTCGACCGGACGCACGCCCGACGCGCCGACCCGTGGCGGGTCACGACGCGCTGGTACGAGCGCCGCAAGCGCGCCCTCACGGTGGCGTCGCTGCCGCGTGAGCGCTACGGCCGCGTGCTCGAGGTGGGCTGCTCGATCGGCGTCCTGACCGGCGACCTGGCCCCCGCGGCGGACCGCCTGCTGGCCCTCGACGTGTCGTCGGTCGCCGTGCAGGCCGCGCGCGAACGGCTGGCGAACCTGCCGCACGTCACGGTCGAGCAGGCCGACGCCGCCGCGGACTACCCGTCGGGCACCTTCGACCTCGTCGTGCTCAGCGAGGTCGGCTACTACCTCGCCCCCGAGGCGTTCGGACGGCTCGTGGACTCGATCGTCGACGGCCTGGCCGACGACGGCGACGTCGTCGCCTGCCACTGGACCCAGCCCGAGGGCGATTTCCGGCAGAGCGCGGACGACGTCCATGCCCGGCTGGGGGCCGACCCGCGCCTCCACCGGGTCTCGCACCACGTCGAGGGCGACTTCGTGCTCGACGTCTTCTCTCGGGACCCCCGGTCGGTCGCCGAGCGGACGGGACTGCGATGAGCGACGCCCACGTGCGCCCGGCCCCGACGCGTCCCGTGCGGGCCGTCGCGGTGGTCGTCCCCGCGCACGACGAGGAGGAACTCGTCTCGCGCGCCCTCGACGGCATCGACGTCGCCCGACGGCACACGGCCCGGACCCGTCCGGAGGTGCGGGTCGTCGTCGTCCTCGTGGCCGACGCCTGCACCGACGGCACGGTCGCGGCCTCCCGTGCGCACCCTCGCGTGACCGTCGTCGAGATCGAGGCCCGTGGGGTCGGCGTCGCCCGGGCCGTCGGAGTCGACGTCGCCCTGGACGAGCTCGGCGTCCCCTCGGGCACCCTGCCGCTCGACGCGGTGTGGCTCGCCTGCACCGACGCCGACTCGGTCGTGCCGCCGGGCTGGATCGACGACCAGCTCGACCGCGCGGCGTCGGGTGCCGACGTCGTGATCGGCACCGTCCGCCCGGACTTCGCCGACCTCTCGCCGCGCCAGATCGCGGCCTGGACCGCCCGGCACACGCCCGGGCGGCCGAACGGCCACGTGCACGGCGCCAACCTCGGCGTACGGGCCTCGTCGTACCGGGCCGTCGGCGGGTTCGCCCCGATCGACCTGCACGAGGACAACGTCCTCGTCGACCGGCTGCGCGACGCCGGCGCGACCCTCGTCGCGTCGGACGTCGGCGAGGTGCTGACCTCGGGGCGTCGCGACGGACGCACGTCGGGCGGCTACGCGGGGTACCTCGCCGTGGACCTGCTCGCCTGACGGGACCGGCACCGCGCCTCCTCGTCCCGGGGCGGTGCGGTCGACGCCGTCACGGACGACCGCAGGAGGCGCGCGCGGGTCAGTCGCGCAGGGTCGCCAGGTACACGGCCTCGCGCTCGTACCCGTCCGCGTCGTCGGCGAGCTGGGGGTTGCCCAGCTCGACCGCCTTGTCGCGGCTCATCTCGGCGAGGTCGTGCAACCGGACGATCGCGACTCGCAGCACGTCGGCCCAGGTCGCCTCGCTGCCGTAGGCGTCGAGGAGCAGCCGCACCCGCCGCTCGGCGTCGGCCATGCCGGGGGCGTTGGGCGGCGTGCGGTCCGTGAGGGGGACCGCACGGGTCGCGTAGTAGGCGAGGTCCCACAGGCGCGGTCCGGGCGAGGCGAAGTCGAAGTCGATCGCGCCGACGACGTGGCCGGCGGCGTCGTAGGCGAGGTTGTGCGGCGAGAAGTCGTTGTGGCAGATCACCTCGGACGGCACCTTCGCCGGGGCCTGCCAGACGGCGCCGTCGAGGCCGAAACCGATGCTGGCGTCGTGGAGGCGGCGCAGCAGTCGGGCTCCCTCGACCAGGGCCTCGTCGGTGAAGACGTGGTCGGGCAGCGGATACACGGGCACGTCGGCGTCGACGAAGCTGAGTCGTTCGCGTCCGCCCTCGATGCCCAGTGGCCGGGGGATGCCGTCCACGCCCGCGCGGGACAGGTACCTCAGGTGGCGGTGGACGGTGGGGGTCCAGGGCCCGGCCACCCGGAGGATGGTGTCGCCCTGTCGGACGACCGCGTTCATGTTCCCGCCGGCCAGGACCTCGCCGGCCGGCATCGCGTCGTCCACGACTCAGGCGAGGGGGCCGAAGCCGGTGCGGAAGCGGTCGAAGGTCGTCACCCAGTAGGCGCGCAGGGCGTCGACGCGTTCGTCGTCGGTCGTCGCGTCGGCCCACGGATCGTAGACGCCGCGCAGCACGGCGATGACGGCACCCCAGGTCGAGTGGATCAGCAGGGACGTGGTCAGGGTGTCTCGCGAGGGGCCGACGGCCAGGGCGATGACGTCGCCGATGCGCTCGGTCATGGGTACACCGACGGCGAGCACGTAGGGCAGCAGGGGCTCGTGGGTCCGCAGAAGGTGGCGGAGGCTGATCATGTAGTCGACGAGCTGGGTGTCGACGGCCGACAGCAGCAGGAGTTCGAGCAGATCGATGTCGGTGCCCTCGAAGGAGGCCAGCATGGACAGGTCCGAGGCGTCGACCGCGGCACCCGCCTTGTTGAGCAGCACCGAGGCCACGGCGTCTTCCTTGCACGAATAGTGGTTGGCGAAGGTCCGCCTTGAGTAACCGGCCAAGGCGGTGACGTCCTCGACGACGAACCCGTCGAAGCCCTTCTCGGTCGCCAATCGGAAGGCCGCGTCGGCGAGCCCGCGGCTCGTCGCCCGACGCTTCTCGTCGCGCCCGCCGACCGCTTCCGTCGCGAACCGGGTCAGGTCGCCACGCGCTGGGGTCTGCTGCATCGGACCATGGTGCCGAAACTTCCTGGGAATTTCCATGCCCATTGGGCAACGGGGCCTCGAGATCGCGTATCCTGCAAGAGTCCGATTCGGGTCGGACGGCCTCGAGAGACACCAGGCACACAACCCCCTGTGAGATCGCGCAGGGTCGCGTCGGGTGCGACCCTCCAGCTGAACCACGGAGGGGGCCCGGTCCTCTCGAGACACACGCCTCGTGGCCCCCGTGGTCACGGGGCGTTCCCGTGTGCCCGGCGAGTGCTCCCCGTCCGGCACGCTCGGGTCCGCGGGAGTGACAGGCTGGGCCCATGAAGCGAGGGCGGTTGCGGGTGCTGCTGGGGGCGGCACCCGGCGTGGGCAAGACGTACACGATGCTCGAAGAGGGCGCACGGCTGCGGGCGGAGGGGGTCGACGTCGTCGTGGCCGTCGTCGAGACGCACGGGCGTCGGGCGACCGCGGCACTGGTCGGCGACCTCGAGGTCGTGCCCCGCCGGGCGGTCGTGCACCGCGGCGTCGCGTTGGACGAACTCGACCTGGAGGCGGTGCTCGCGCGGGCCCCGCAGCTCGCGCTCGTCGACGAGCTCGCCCACACGAACGCCCCCGGCTCCACCCACGAGAAGCGCTGGCAGGACGTCGAGGCCCTCCTCGTCGCCGGCATCGACGTCGTCTCGACCGTCAACGTGCAGCACGTCGACTCGCTCACCGACGTGGTCGAACGCATCACCGGGGCGACCCAGCGCGAGACCGTGCCCGACGCCGTGCTCAGGGCCGCGGACCAGGTCGAACTCGTCGACCTCGCCCCACAGGCCCTGCGCGACCGGCTGGCCGAGGGCGTCGTCTACCCGGCCGACCGGGTCGACGCGGCGCTCTCGAACTACTTCCGCCTCGGCAACCTCACGGCGCTCCGCGAGCTGGCGCTGCTCTGGCTAGCCGACGAGGTCGACAGCGCGCTCAAGGCCTACCGGGACGAGCACGGCATCGACAGCACGTGGGAGGCCCGGGAGCGCGTCGTCGTCGCCCTGACCGGCGGACCCGAGGGCGAGACGTTGATCCGCCGGGGCGCCCGCATCGCCGCCCGGTCGTCCGGAGGGGAGCTCGTCGCCGTGCACGTCAGTGCCCAGGACGGCCTGCGGCAGGGAGCGCCCGGAGCCCTGGCGGCGCAGCGGGCCCTGGTCGAGAAACTCGGCGGCACGTACCACCAGGTCGTCGGCTCGGACGTGCCCCGCGCGCTCGTCGACTTCGCCCGTGGCGTGAACGCCTCGCAGCTGGTGATCGGCGTCAGCCGGCGGGGGCGCCTGGCTGCGGCGTTGACCGGGCCCGGCATCGGCTCGACCGTGATCCGCGAGTCCGGTCGCATCGACGTGCACATCGTCACCCACGCCTCGGCCGGTCGCGAGCGGGTGCTGCCGCGACTCGGCGGGGCCCTGTCGCGGCGTCGCGTGATCGCAGGCTTCGTGCTCGCCCTGGTGGCGGGGCCGCTGCTCACCGGGCTGCTGGCCGGGCACCGCTCCGAGGACGGCATCGCGGGCACGGTGCTGGTCTTCCAGCTGCTGGTCGTGGTGGTCGCCGTCACGGGAGGCATCTGGCCGGCCCTGCTCGCGGCGCTGCTCTCGGGGGTGACGCTCGACCTCTTCTTCATCGCGCCGATCTACCAGCTGACCATCGCCGAACCGCTGCACCTGGCAGCACTCGTGCTGTACGTGCTGAACGCCGCCATCGTCAGCTACGTGGTCGACCAGGCCGCCCGCCGCAGTCGCGCCGCCGCCCGGGCACTCGCCGAGACCGAGTTGCTCGCCACGGTCGCGGGCAGCGTGCTGCGCGGCCAGGACGCCCTGCAGGCCCTGATCGGGCGCACCCGCGAGGCCCTGGGCATGACCCGGGTGCGCGTCGTCCAGGGCGGGGTCCAGATCGGGGAGGCGCGGCTCGCCGACGACGGACGTCCCGCACCCGGGTCCCCGGCCGAGACCACCACGTCGATCGCCGCGGGCGCCGACGCGACCCTCGAGCTGACCGGACCGGCGCTCCAGGCAGCCGACCGGCGCCTCCTGGACGTCGTCGCCGCGCAGGTCGAGGCGGCCCTCGAGCACTCCGAGCTGAGCCGGGCCGCCGGCCAGGTCGCCCCGTTGGCCGAGGTCGACCGCATGCGCAGCGCCCTGCTCGCCGCCGTCGGCCACGACCTGCGCCGCCCCCTGGCCGCCGCCACGGCCGCCGTCAGCGGACTGCGGCAGACCGACGTCGCCTGGAGCGACGCCGACCGCGACGAGCTGCTCTCCACCGCCCACGAGAGCCTCGACTCGCTCTCGACCCTCGTCACCGACCTGCTCGACGTCAGCCGCGTGCAGGCGGGGGCGCTCGCCGTGACGCCCGCGGACGTCGACCTCGACGAGGTCGTGCTCGGCGCGCTCGACGAGCTGGGCCTGGGGCCGGCCGACGTCGAGTTGGCGCTGCGGGCGACGGTGCCGCCGGTGCGGGCCGACGCCGTGCTGCTGCAGCGCGTGGTCGTCAACCTGCTCGACAACGCCCTGCGCCACTCGCCGCCGGACGCGGGCGTCCGCATCTCGACGAGCGCCTTCGGCGACCGGGTCGAGCTGCGGGTGGTGGACCGCGGCCCCGGCGTCCCGGTCGAACGGCGGGACGAGATCATGGTCGCGTTCCAGCGGCTGGGCGACACCGACAACGGCACGGGGCTCGGGCTCGGCCTCGCGCTGAGCAAGGGATTCGTCGAGGCGATGGGCGGCACGCTCGCGCTCGACGACACCCCGGGCGGCGGGCTGACCATGGTGGTCGGGCTGCCGGTGGCCGGGCCTCAGGTGGCCGAGCCTCAGGAGGCCGGGCCTCAGGTGGCGGGGCACGCCGGGCCGACCGGGGCGACCGGGGACGATCGGGTACGGTCGGCCACGTGAGTGCCGTGAAGATCTTGATCGCCGACGACGACCCGCAGATCCTGCGGGCGCTCAAGGTGACCCTCGGCGCGCGCGGCTACGACGTCGTCACGGCCGGCGACGGGCGCGAGGCACTCGACCTGGCGGCGACCCAGCACCCCGACCTCGTCATGCTCGACCTCGGCATGCCGCACCTCGACGGGGTCGAGGTGATCGCCGGCCTGCGCGGCTGGTCGACCGTCCCGATCCTCGTCGTGTCGGGCCGGACCGACGCCGCCGACAAGGTCGAGGCGCTGGACGCCGGCGCCGACGACTACGTCACGAAGCCCTTCTCGATGGACGAACTGCTCGCCCGCATCCGGGCGCAGACCCGCCGACTGCCGTCCGGCACCGACGACGAGCAGCCCGTCGTGGCGTTCGGCGACGTGCAGGTCGACCTCGCGGCCAAGACCGTGGTGCGTCGGGCGGCCGCGGCCGGCGCTGCGGGGGCGGCCGGGGGCGGGGGCACCGGCGGCGAGTCGGTGCGACTGACGCCGACCGAGTGGAAGATCCTCGAGCTGCTGCTGCACAGCCCCGACAAGCTGATCACGCGCGAGACCATCCTGACCGAGGTCTGGGGCCCCTTCCACGCGAAGGACACCGGCTACCTGAGGCTCTACTTCGCCCAACTCCGCAAGAAGCTCGAGCCCGTGCCGGCCGCCCCCCGGCACCTCGTCACGGTGCTCGGCATGGGCTACCGCTTCGTGCCCGACGCCGGCGCCGATGCCGACGCGCAGGCCGTCCAGGGGTCGTGACCGCGGTCGCCGCCGGGATCCTCACGGTTTCCTAACACCGGACGACACCACCGGGAGGCGCGGGAGGCCTAACGTGGCAGAGCGCGTGCCTGCCTCCCGGCCGGTGCGCCCCGCACGTCCGAGAGGAACCCGTGTCCGCGCAGCCCGAGTCACCCGCCAGGGTCGAACCGCCGACCCCGCACGCGACCAAGCGACGGATGCGCAGCTGGCTGCTGCACGGCCTCACCGAGACCGCGGGCACCCACCAGGGCCCGCACGCCGAGACCCCGGAGAAGACCCACTCGTGGTGGCGCGTGATGTGCCTGACCGGCGTCGACTACTTCTCGACCCTCGGGTACCAGCCGGCCATCGCGGCCGTCGCGGCCGGTCTGCTCTCGCCGCTCGCGACCATCGTGCTCGTGCTGCTGACCCTCTTCGGCGCCCTGCCGGTCTACCGCCGGGTCGCCCGCGAGAGCCCCCGCGGCGAGGGGTCGATCGCGATGCTCGAGCGCCTGCTGCCCTGGTGGGGCGGCAAGCTCTTCGTCCTCGTGTTGCTCGGCTTCGCCGCCACCGACTTCATGATCACCATCACCCTGTCGGCGGCCGACGCCACGGCACACGCGGTCGAGAACCCCTTCGCGCCGTCCTGGTTCCACGGGGCCGAGGTGCCGCTGACGCTCGTACTCGTCGCCTTGCTCGCCGCCGTCTTCCTGCGTGGGTTCCGCGAGGCGATCGGCATCGCGGTCGTGCTCGTCGCGATCTTCCTGACCCTCAACCTCGTCGTCATCGCCGTCTCGCTCTTCCACATCGGCGAGAACCCGGTCGTCATCGGCAACTGGTGGGACGCCCTGACGGTGCAGCACGGCAACCCCTTCGTCATGGTCGGCATCGCCCTGATCGTCTTCCCGAAGCTGGCCCTCGGCCTGTCGGGCTTCGAGACCGGGGTGGCGGTCATGCCGCAGATCACCGGCGACCCGACCGACACCCCGGCCAAGCCGGTGGGGCGCATCCGCGGGGCCCGGCGCCTGCTCGCCACGGCCGCGATCATCATGAGCTCGTTCCTCATCCTGTCGAGCTTCGTCACGACCCTCCTGATCCCTCAGGCCGAGTTCCAGGCCGGCGGGTCGGCCAACGGTCGCGCCCTGGCGTTCCTGGCGCACCAGTACCTCGGCGACGGCTTCGGCACGCTCTACGACGTCAGCACCATCTGCATCCTGTGGTTCGCCGGAGCGTCGGCCATGGCCGGGCTGCTCAACCTCGTGCCGCGCTACCTGCCGCGCTACGGCATGGCGCCGCAGTGGGCGCGGGCCGTCCGTCCCCTCGTGCTCGTCTTCACGGTGATCGCGTTCGTCATCACCATCGTGTTCGAGGCGGACGTGGACGCCCAGGGCGGGGCCTACGCGACGGGAGTGCTCGTGTTGATCACCAGCGCCTCCGTGGCCGTGACGCTGTCGGCGCGACGGGCGCGCCAGCGCAAGCGGACGATCGGCTTCGGAATCGTCGCCCTCGTGTTCGTCTACACGACCGTCACCAACGTCGTCGAGCGCCCCGACGGCGTGCGCATCGCCGCGATCTTCATCATCGGGATCATCGCGGTGTCGCTCGTCTCGCGGGTGCAGCGCTCGTTCCAACTGCGGGCGACGTCGGTCACCCTCGACGACACCGCCCTCTCGTACGTGCGTGAGGACGCCGACGAGTACGGCACGATCCGCGTCATCGCCCACGAGCCGGGGCGCGAGGTCGCCGAGATCTACAAGAAGAAGCTGTCGGCCGAGCGCAAGTACAGCGGCATCCCGCAGCGCTCGCCGGTCATCTTCCTCGAGGTCCACAAGGGCGACTCGTCGAACTTCGAGGAGGACCTCGTCGTCACCGGGCACGCCCTGCACGGCTACCGGGTGCTGCGCACGACGAGCGGTGCGGTGCCGAACGCCGTGGCCAGCGTGCTGCTGGCGATCCGCGACGAGACCGGCGTCGTGCCCGACATCTACTTCGAGTGGACCGAGGGCAATCCGCTGTCGAACATGGGGCGGTTCTTCCTGACCGGGGTGGGCGAGGTCGCCCCGGTGACCCGCGAGGTGCTGCGCCGGGCCGAGCCCTCGCGCAGCCGCCGCCCCGACGTGCACGTCAGCTAGCCGCCCCGCCGCGCCCGTCCGGGTCCCGTTCCGCGCCCCGCGCCCCGCGCCTCCCCTCCCACCTGCCCGCTCTGCCGCCCCCGCCCCATGTCGCACCCGGTTTCGAACGATGCACCCAGAAGCTTCTGGGTGCATCGTTCGAAACCGGGTTCATGAGGCGTCACCGCGGAAGCGACGAGCGGCTTCGCGGGCGGCGGCCGTGACACGGCGGGGGTCGAGTCGCACGTGGGCGTCACCGAGCAGGCCGGCGAGTCGCGCGGGCGCCACGAGATCGAGGTACTCGCAGTTCACGACGGCGCGCACCTCGGGCAGTTCGCACAGGGCCCGATCACGTCGTGTCCGGTCGCGGATCACCTCGGCGGGCGTCCGGCCGGCGAGCATGCGTGGATCGGTCAACTTCACGAGGCCGTTGAACTCGACGGCCACACCGTGGGCGGCAAGGAAGACGTCGCACCGTGCGATCCGCCCGTCCGCGAGGCGGAACTCCCGTTGCAGCTCGACGTTCGAGAGGCCGAGTTCGAACAGGGCCACGCGGAGGAGCGATTCGCCGCCGTTCTCGGCGAACGGTGAGGCGAATTGGAAGGCACGGCGTGCTGCGCGATTTCCCGGGTGTGTGGTGGGACCGAGCCTGCCGAGCAAGGCCTCGCGTTCGCTTCGGAGGGCGGCGGCCACCACGGGCCCGGTCCGATGTCCGTTCGGCAGGACCAGTCGGCGAAGGACCGCGTCCGAGCACAGGACGGCCTCGGCGAAGGAGGCCGTCCGGGCGACGTCGACCGCCGTCCGCCTCAGCCCGGTGACCGACAACTCGCCGAGACGCACGAGTTCGTCGGCCGGCACGTCCCCCGGGCGTCGAAGGAGGTGGGAGGACGCCTTGGTCGAGGTGCGGCGTCGGTCCGTGACGGTGACGGTGTCGTCGAACTCGTCATGGACGCGGGGAAGGTCGAGCGCGGCGACGGCAGAGACGTGGGAGATCGCGCAGTTCCGCGCGGGGCCGGCTGCCAGAGCTCGCGTCAGGAGGACGTGCCGCCCCCGGGAGTCCAGCTGCCCCCAGTCCGATGCCGCCGCGTAGACGCCACGGTGGATGCGAACGAGCGAGCCGTCGGCGACGCCGGAACGCAGGGCGACCGTCTCGGGGGCGCCGTCGCCGTGCGTCGCCGCGAATCGCAGTTCGCATCTCATCGGGTCGGGGTTCTCCACGGGGCCATGGTCTCGAACGCCGTCCCGGCGCCGGAGCCGCGCCTCCTGACCTGCGGAGAACTCGTCCTGGAGCCGGACGGTGCGGGAGGCGACGCGGTCGCGATGAACCCGGTTTCGATCGATGCACCCAGAAGCTTCCGGGTGCATCGATCGAAACCGGGTTTATGGGCGGGGAGGAGGCGGGGGCGGGCAGGCAGGAGGGGCGGGGCGGGAAGCGGGGGAGCGGGGGAGGCGCGGGGCGGGGCGGGACGGGCAGGACACTTCGGCGGGGTACGGCGCTCAGCTTGGCCGCCGGCAGCGCTCCTCCTGTACTGCTGGGAGCATGACCGACTCCCGCTCCTTGCCCTACCCCCTCGGCGTGACGCCCCTGCCCGACGGCGGCGCCCACGTCGCGGTGTACTCCGAGACCGCCGACCACGTCTGGTTCTGCCTGTTCGACGACGAGGCCGACGGCGGCACCGAGCGCCGCTTCGAGCTGACGAACCGCACCGGTCACGTCTTCCACGCCGTGGTCGAGGAGGCGCGGGTCGGCTCGCGCTACGGCCTCCGTGTCGCAGGCCCCTGGGACCCGGCGAACGGCCTCCGCCACAACGAGCACAAGCTGCTGCTCGACCCCTACGCGACCGCGCTCGACGGCACGTTCGACTGGGGCCAGGCCGTCTTCGGCCACGACATGAACGAGCCCGAGAACCGTGACGACACGGACTCCGCCTCCGCCATGCCGCGCAACGTCATCGCCGACCGCGACTTCGACTGGGGCGACGACGAGCGCCCGCTGACGACCATGGAGGACACCGTCGTCTACGAGGTGCACGTCAAGGGCTTCACGCAGACGCACCCCGACGTGCCCGAGGACATCCGCGGCACCTACGCCGGCATGGGTCACCCCGCCGCGATCAAGCACTTCACCGACCTGGGCGTCACGGCGGTCGAGCTGCTGCCGACGCACCAGTTCGTGCAGGACAGCCACCTCGAGGAGAAGGGCCTCCGCAACTACTGGGGCTACAACTCGATCGGCTTCTTCGCCCCCCACGACGAGTACGCGTCGAAGGCCGCGGGCACGGCAGGCGGCCAGGTCGCCGAGTTCAAGCAGATGGTGAAGGACCTCCACGCCGCCGGCCTCGAGGTGTGGATGGACGTCGTCTACAACCACACGGCCGAGGGCAACCACATGGGCCCGACCATCTCGTTCAAGGGCATCGACAACGCCGCCTACTACCGCCTGGTCGAGGGCGACGAGGGCAACTACTTCGACACGACCGGCACGGGCAACAGCCTCAACGTCAGCCACCCGGCGGCGCTCGGCCTGATCATGGACAGCCTGCGCTACTGGGTCACCGAGATGCACGTCGACGGCTTCCGCTTCGACCTCGCCACGACCCTCACCCGTCAGGGCGGCGAAGCCAGCGAGCACAGTGCGTTCCTCACCTTGATCCACCAGGACCCGGTGCTGCAGAGCGTCAAGATGATCGCCGAGCCGTGGGACACCGCCGGCTACCAGGTGGGTGGCTTCCCGGCCGACTGGTCCGAGTGGAACGGCAAGTTCCGTGACGACGTCCGCGAGTTCTGGAACGGCGAACCCGGCGTCCTGTCGACGTTCTCGGACCGCGTCCTCGGCAGCCCCGACGTCTACGAGGGCGACCGCCGATCGCCGCTGTCGAGCGTCAACTTCGTCACCGCGCACGACGGCTTCACGCTCGCCGACCTGACGAGCTACGCCGAGAAGCACAACGAGGAGAACGGCGAGGACAGCCAGGACGGCGAGAGCGACAACAAGTCGTTCAACGGCGGCGCCGAAGGGCCCACCGACGACCCCGCGGTCAACGAGTACCGCGACCGTCAGCGCCGCAACTTCCTCGGCACGTTGCTGCTCAGCGCCGGCGTCCCGATGATCCTCGGTGGCGACGAGATCGCGCGCAGCCAGGGCGGCAACAACAACGCCTACTGCCAGGACAGCGAGATCTCGTGGTTCGACTGGGAGCGCGCCGACCGCGACCTGCTCGCCTTCACGACCGAGCTGATCACGCTGCGTCGCGAGAACCCGGCCCTGCGCCCCGACTGGTTCCGCTACGCCCCCGAGGTCGAGAGCGACGACCACGTGCAGGTGCGCCGTGCCGACGACCACTCGTTCTCGAGCGGTGACTGGCAGCAGGGCGAGAACAAGGCGATCACGTTCGTGCTGACCCACAAGGACGCCGACGCGTTCGCCTACCTCGTCAACGGTTCGACCGCGGTCGTCGAGTTCAACGTGCCCGACGCGCCTCACGGCGAGTGGGAGCTCGCCTCGTCGAGCGACCCCGGCCAGCAGGTCGAGGGCGCCGTCACGACGCTGCTCGTGCGCGACGCGAGCTTCACGCTGCTGCGGAGCCGCGCCTCCTAGGCTCGACGACGCGAGCGCAGGAGGCGCGGTGCGGGTCCTCGGGACCGGCACCGCGCCTCCTTCGTCCACCGGGCACACGAAAGACCGCCGCCCCGAGGGGACGGCGGTCGTCGCGTGGGCCGGCCGGGGCCGGACCGGGATCAGGCGCTGGCGAGCTGCTGCTCCGCGGGGGCGAAGAAGTCGGCGTAGCTGGGGCCCGGAGTGATGTCGACGACGGTCCCGCAGACGACGGGCTCACGGTCGGCCTGCGACCGGTCGGCCCGGACGGAGGGCCGACGCTTGGGGTAGACCTCGATGCGGGCGGCGGGCACCCGGCGGTCGGCCACGTAGTGACCGGTCACGTCGACGGAGCGACGGACGTGCGCCACGAGCTGGTCGTGGCCGAGACGGGCGAGGTCGGCGGCGTTCACGCCGAGGCCTCTGCCAGGAGGAGTGCGCTGATGTCGATCGGCTCGGTGGGAGCCAGGTCGTGCGCGAGGGGGTGGTGCCCGGAGGCGTGGACGATGTTCATTGTTCAGCTCATCTCTGCGGCCCTGCGACCGCGTGAGGAACGGGGTGGAGCGGGTCGCGTCGCCGTGAATCGACGCGTTCCCGACTCTCGCAGGTCGCCGTTCGATCGCCACCATCGGCCGACGCATCGTTCGCAAGGTGGACATTCGTTCGAACGACGGTCGTGGCCGCGCGGTGTGTCCCGCCCCGAGCAGTGAGCCGGGCTCAGTCGCGACGGGCCCAGAGCGCCTCGACGAGCGTCGTCGTCAGCTCGTGGTCGATCGCGAACGGCCGCCCGTCGAGGTCCGACACCGGGGCGATCTGACGCCCGCTCGACAGCAGCCACAGGGCGTCGGCCTCGTGCACGCGGGCGAGGGGCAGCAGCTCGTACGCGGTCTCGTGGCCGAGGTCGGCCAGGGCGTCGAACACGGCGGCCTGCGTCGTGCCCTCGAGGATGCCCTGGTCGGTGCGCGGCGTGACGAAGCGGTCGCCGAAACGCGCGACGAGCGAGGCCGACGGCCCCTCGAGCGCGTACCCGTCGCTGCTGACGAAGAGCACGTCGTCGGCACCCCGGCGGGCGGCCTCGCGCAGGACGCTCTTGTTCACGGCGTACGAGAGGGTCTTCGCGCCCTGGAGCAGCCACGGCGAGGTCTGCGCGACGTCGTGCCGGTAGCCGCGGTCGAGCGCCACGACGCGGATGCCGTCGCGGCGCTCGGCGGCGTGGTCCTCGTAGACCTCGGTGCGCGCCCAGGCGGTCGGTTCGCTGTCGGGCACGCCCTCGAGGCCGCGCGTCACGATCAACTTGGTCAGCGCGAACGGCACCGGCGCGTGGGCGGCGGCGGAGGCGAGCACCGCCTCGCGGATCAGGTCGAGGTCGAGGTCGGGCAGGTCGAGCAGCGCCGCCGAGCGGGCCAGGCGGCGCAGGTGCGGCTCGAGCGCCTGGACGGCTCCGTCGACGACGCCGAACGCCTCGAAGATGCCGTCGCCGCGCGTCACGCCCAGGTCGACGACGTTCACGGTCGGCTCGGTCGCGTCGGCGACGTGCCACCCGGGGCCCTCGCCCCGGGCGCCGGCCCGGGCCCGGTCGATCACCACGAGCACGGGGGCAGGAGGCGCGGTGTCGGTCGTGGGGGAGGCGGCGGCAGCGGTGTCGGTCACGCCCTCGACCGTACCTCGGGCGCGAGTTTTCGCTTTGTGGACAGGCTGTGGACAATCGCTCGTGGTCGAGAGGTTAGACGGTCTCGCGACCTGGATCGGCCGAGCTGCTGCCCGGAGGTGGGCGCCGAGGTCTCCTTCGGCGGGTTGGCTAGCCTATCTAGCTATTTTGGGCGTCTGATCAGGGGTTTCCCGAGCGATGCGTTCTTGGCGTGCCCAGATTGCGGAGGTACCGTGAGCGAGCCCGCCCCTGGTGGGCGCGTGGTGCCCGGCGGGCCGAGAGCTTCTTCACGGGGCGGCCCGCCCGGCACCACACCACACGCACCGAAGGGCCGCACCGTCGAGACGGTGCGGCCCTTCGTGTCGGTGCGGAGGCGTCAGCCTCGGGGCCTCGGCGGTCCGGGCTTCGGGTGCGACGGGGCCGCGCCGTCAGCCGTGGAGCCGTCGGCGGGATCGGGTTCGCCGGGCTTGGGGTGCCCGGGGATCGAGTCGCCCGAGAGGTTGAGGTCGTCGGGGTCGACCTCGATGTCGCCGCCGTCGTCCGGTCCGCCCTCACCGGGCAGGGCCTGGACGGCGTCCAGGTCGGTGTCCTCGTCGACGGCGGGGGAGTCCTCGACGGCCGACCGCTGCATCTCGGCGGTGGTCGCCTCGCTCCGCGGGAAGTCGGCCGTCGGGTCGTCGGCGTCGCGACGGTCCGGCGCGGAGTCGGCGGTTCCGGCGTAGCCGACGCCGGCCGTGGTCGTCGACTCGTCGCGCGGGGTGGTGCCGGTCTGGGTGTCGTGCTCGTCTTCGTGCATGCCGGCACGGTACGCCGTGGGGGTGCGTGCCGCATGTGCGCCGGGGCAGACTGGCGACATGACGACCCTCACCTGCCGCGCCATCGTGTTCGACATGGACGGCACGCTCGTCGACTCCACGGCCGTCGTCGAACGCATCTGGGGCGACTTCGCCGCCGAGCACGGGCTCGACGTCGTCGAGCTGCTGGCGTTCGCCCACGGGCGGCAGACCCACGACACCGTCACGCGGTTCCTGCCCGGGTTGCCCGAGGTCGAGGCACGCGCGCTGACCCACGGGCTGCAGGCCGTCGAGGCCGGAACGCGGGACGGGACCGTCGAGATCCCGGGTGCGGCCGCCTTCCTGGCGGGCCTGCCGAACGACCGGGTGGCCCTGGTGACGAGCGCGAACCACGAGTTGGCGCGGTCGCGGATGGCCGAGGCGGGCGTGCCCTGGCCGGCGGTCGTGCTGGCCTCCGAGCAGGTGGCCGTGGGCAAACCCGCCCCGGACGGTTATCTGCTGGCTGCCGAGCTGCTCGGGGTCGACCCCGGTGAGGTCGTCGTCTTCGAGGACGCCGCGGCGGGGCTCGAGGCCGCCCGCGCCTCCGGAGCCTCGGTCGTCGTCGTCGGGGACCACGACGGCCCGGCCGCCGACGGGTTGCCGCGCGTCACCGGGTACGAGGGCGTGTCGGTGACCGTTCGGGAGGACGGACTGCTCGAGCTGACGCTGCCGTAGGGGCGGGCGGGCGGGCCGGACGGGCGGGGCGGCCGGGCAGCCGTGCCGGCTGCACGGGCTCTGCGGGCCCTGCCGGCGGCGGGCGATCAGCCGTTCAGCGGGTGCGAGCCCTCGTGGTTCGTGCGGTGGGCGAGGGCGTGGGCGAACTCGCGCAGGGTCTCGTCCGAGGTGTGACGGGGCGTCCAGCCGAGCACGGTGCGGGCCTTCTCGGTCGACATGACGGGGATCTTGGCCGCGATGTCGAGCCAGCCCGGTTCGGTCGGCTGCAGGCGGGCCAGCCAGGTGAGCTGTACGACCGCGCGCAGCAGGCGGTAGGGCACGGGCAGCAGGCGGGAGCCGAACGCCCGGGCGATGCGGTCGGGGTCGACCACGGGTTCGGCGGCGAGGTTGAACGCCCCGCCGGCACGGCGGTCGATCGCCCGCCAGAACGCGTCCGCGACGTCGCTCGCGTGCACGACCTGCGACACGAAGCGCGGGGCGAGCGGGATGAACGGGGGGCGCACGCGCTGCATCCACCGGGTGGGCACCCAGCGGCCGGCGAAGAGGCCGACGATCTCGCTCGCGGCGGCGGCCTGGAACACGAGGCCCGGACGCATGCGGGTCAGCGTGACCTCGGGGTGCTGTTCGGCGAAGGCGTCCATGACGCGCTCGTTGATCGACTTGTGCTTCGAGTAGCTCGAGCGGCGGACGCCCTTGGTCTTGTAGGTCTCGTCGACCCGGCGGCCCTTGGGGCCCCG
Source organism: Frigoribacterium sp. Leaf415 (assembly GCF_001424645.1). Taxonomy (NCBI): domain Bacteria; kingdom Bacillati; phylum Actinomycetota; class Actinomycetes; order Micrococcales; family Microbacteriaceae; genus Frigoribacterium; species Frigoribacterium sp. Leaf415. Next base: position 65,257 of record NZ_LMQR01000002.1, on the reverse strand, counting down.
GGAGTAGGCGCCGACCGACGACGCGACGAGCACGTGCGGCACACCGGCCCGGGCGGCGGCGTCGAGGACGTGCGAGGTGCCGAGCACGTTCGTGCGGTACATGACGGCCTTGCGGTGGCTCGGCTGCAGGGCCCAGCCGAGGTGCACGACGGCGTCGGCCCCCGCGAACGCGTGCTCGAGGGCCACGGGCGAGTCGTCGGCCCCGACGTCGATCGAGAACCAGGTGACCTCGCCGTACGGCGGCGTCGCCATGCGGGGACCGCGGCGGGCGACGCCGACGAGCGACGTCACCTCGGGTTCGGCCTGCAGGCGGGTGAGCAGGGCGGTGCCCAGGTTGCCCGTGGCTCCGACGACGACCACGCGCATGGGGGTCTCACTTTCACGACTCGACGATCGGCCTCGCGCCGACCCCGGGTGGGCGGCAGGCCTGCTCCGAGCCTACGCGCGGCCCCTGGGCGCGGGTCCGGCCCGGCCCTGCCTGGCCCGGCCCGGCCTGGCCCGGCCCGGCCCGGCCTGGCCCGGCCCGGCCTGGCCCGGCCCGGCCGGGCCTGGCCCCGCCCGGCCCGGCCGGGCCCGGGCTCGCCGAGATGTCACGACTTGCCGCTCACATCCGAACACGAGCGGCAAGTCGTGACATCTCGGCGGCGCGGGGGCGGGGCGAGGGCGGGGCGGGCCCGGGTCAGGCGGTGGGGGGAGGGCCGGCCTCGGCGGCGATGCGGGCGACGGCGGCCTCGTCGAGCGCGAACACCTCGTCGCCGTCGCGCCGGTCGCGCACGGGTACCGGGGTCGAGCGCACCGACCCGTCGGCCGACACCTCGACCACGGCGAACCCCGAGCCGCGCACGGCCCGTTCGGTGCCGACGGCGGCCAGCACGTCCGTGTCGTTCGCCACCCCGGGCGCGACCACCACGGGCACGCCCGACAGGTGGCCGACGATGTGGTGGTGGTAGTGCCCGGCGAGGACGACGCGGACGTCCGATCCCTCGAGGACCGCAGCCAGCGCCTCCGGGTCCTGCAGGGCGAGGGACTCGTGCAGGGTGGTCGGCGCCGCGATCGGCGGGTGGTGCAGCACGAGCACGCTGCCGCGCCCGGCGGGCGTCGCGAGCTCGTCGCGCAGCCAGGTGAGCTGCTCCGATCGCAGCAGGCCGTACCCGGCCCCGGGCACGGACGTGTCGAGCCCGATCACCCGCCACCCGTCGACGTCGCGCACGAGGTCGAGCGGTCGGGCCGGGTCGCCGCCGAGCACCTCGGCGAAGCCCTCGCGCACGTCGTGGTTGCCGGGCACGAGCACCACCTCGGCGCCGGCCGTGCGGGCCCAGGCGTCGGTGCGCTCTCGCAGGTGCCGGTAGGAGGCGCGGGTCCCGTCGTCCGACAGGTCACCCGACCCCACCAGCAGTCGCACCCCCTCGACCCGCGCGGCCTCCGCCAGCACGAGGTCGAGGGCCTCGGCCGTGTCGACGACGCCCTGGTGCAGGGCTCCGTCGGCGAGCAGGTGGGCGTCACTGAGGTGGACGATGCGGAGGGCTCCGGGCGGCAGGGCGTGCATGCCGCGACGCTACCGGGTGCGGGGTGGCAGCGGCACGGTGCTCGGGCGGCTCGGGCGGTCGAGTCGAACCACGGATGTGGCATCGAACCACGCAGATGGGTGGTTCGACACCACATCGATGGTGCGACCCCGGATGTGGCGGGCGGGCTCAGCCGCGGAACTGGTCGGCGGGGGCGAGGCGGCCGTGCACGCGGCGCCCGAGCTCGGCGAACATGTCGGTGATCGTCGCCCAGTCCTCGTGGGTCGGCGAGGTCGGTTCGACGAACAGGCCGTAGAACCGCCGGCCGCTGTTGAGGGACTCGACCAGGACGGTCTCGGAGCGGTCGAAGAACTGCGTCCCGTCCTGCTTCAGGGCGGACGCCCGGACGGGTTCGCCGGTCAGGTTGCAGAAGCCGGCCGACGCCAGGGCACGGGCGGTCTTGCGACGGGACAGCCGGGGCAGCACGGGGCTGGCCTCCGCCGCGCCCAGGACCGCACGCACGTGGGCGAACACGAGCTCTTGCTCGTGGACGGGGTGCGAGGCGGAGGTCGGCGAGATCGTCACCTCATCACCGTGGCAGGTCGAGGCACCCGGGGCGACGCCCAGTGCGGGGGCGGCCCCTTGGGGTGCGACCCGGACTGGGGAGCCGTCCCGGCGCGCCCGGCGCCCGCTGACGGTGTACCTCGGACCGCCGTGCGCGGCCGGTGTCGGCAATTCCGGGTTGGTGCAGCGTCGGGGGTGCCGGGGCGGGCGTGGTGCGGGTGGGCGGCGACACGGGGCAGGAGTTGCCGTCCGGGAGGTGCGGCGGGTGCGGGTGTGGGTGCGGCGTGGCTGGGCGGGGGTGGCGGGTGTCGGCAATTCCGGGTTGGTGCAGCGTCGGGGGTGCGGGGGTGGGCGTGGTGCGGGTGGGCGGCGGCACGGGGGAGGAGTTGCCGACGGGAGGTGCGGCGGGGGTGGCGGGTGTCGGCAATTCCGGGTTGGTGCAGCGTCGGGGGTGCGGGGGCGGGCGTGGTGCGGGTGCGCCGTGACAGGGGGCAGGAGTTGCCGACGGGGGTGGGACGACGGAGGCGGGTGCAGGGCTAGGACGAGGGAGGCGGGGGTGTCGGGGCGCGGGGACGTGCCGGAGAATTGCACGATGCCTCCTGCTGCTCCCCTCTACGGCCGCGACCTCGACGACTCGGCCCGGTGCCCCTGCCTCAGCGGCGAGACCTACGGGTCGTGCTGCGGACCGCTGCACCGGGGCACGACGCCCGCCCCGACGGCGGAACGGTTGATGCGCTCGCGGTACTCGGCGTTCGCGCTCGCTCGCGCCTCCTACCTGGTCGAGACCTGGCACCCGACGACGCGCCCGGCGACGCTCGAGGTCGACCCGGCCACGCGCTGGTTCCGGCTCGACGTCGTCCGGACGGAGGCGGGCGGGCCGTTCGACGCCGAGGGGACGGTCGAGTTCGAGGCGCACTTCCGTGACGCCGAGGGGGCCGGGTCCCAGCACGAGGTCAGTCGGTTCGTGAGGGTCGACCGACGGTGGCTCTACGTCGACGGAATCCCGGGCTGAGCCGGGGTGGGCGGAGCCGGGCCCACGAGATCCATGTCGGGCCGGGCAGCCCTGAGCTGAGCTGAGCTGAGCTGAGCCGGGCCGCACAAACGAGACCCGAGCCGAGTCGGGCCGACGCGAGCGCACGGTGCCGGCTCGGAGCAGTCGACGTGCAGGCGTCGGCATCGGGCGTCACGAAGAGGACGGCGGGTCCGTCGGGCCCGGCATCCTCTCCGTGACGCCGCCGGGCCGCAGGGAGAGCTTCACGGGCAGGGACCCACGGTCCGGACGACACCGATGCAGGGCTCGCACCCTCCATCTCGTCGAACGCTAGGCCGCACGATTTGGTCCGGTTCAGACGTGGACGCTCCTCACAGGGACGGGCGACGGGACGCGTGTTTCGGGGGACAGGACGCGTGATCCACGGCCGAGCGCACGACCCGGCCCACGGCTGAGCGCACGACACGCGCACGGCCTAGCCCACAGCAGAGCGCGTGACCCGGCGCACGGCCGAGCGCACGACAGGCGCACGGCCTAGCCCACGGCAGAGCGCGCGACCCGGCCCACGGCAGACCGCGTGACCTGGCGCACGACCCTACCCACGGCAGGCCGCGTGACCTGGCCCACGACCGAGCCCGCGACCGAGCGCACGGCCGGTCGCGCCGTCACGGCGCACCGCGTCCGGCGGCGACCGCCTCGAGCGCCCGGACCACCTCCGCCACGGCCCGCTGCCCCCGCACGACACCGACCGGCCCGCCCAGCACCGACAGGGCCGCCTCGTGCACGACCCGCGCCACGAGCCGCCCCCGGTCGTCGACGAACCACTGCACGCCGAGGGTCAGCATCTGCGCCCGCCCGGCGAAGGCGCGCAGCGCGAGGGTGGAGGCCAGCGTGCCCCGTGTCGCCCGGGTGCTGCCGTCGGGTGCGAGGGAGAGGGTGAAGCCGTGGTCGATCAGGGTCTGCTCGACGAGGTGCCGCGACTCGTCGTGCGGGCCCTCGAGGAAGACGTCGTGCGTGCTCGCCACCGGTCCGGCGCGGCGGTCAGCGCAGCGGCGCGAGCATCTCGAGCTCCTGCGCCGTGGGGTCGAGGGCGTAGGCGTTCGTGTGGCCGGTCGGTTCGTACCCGCGTCGGCGGTAGAACGCGATGGCCCGCTCGTTCTGCTCGTGGACGTGCAGCCGCAGGGCATCGCCCTCGGTCGCGGCCCAGGCCTCGACGCCGTCGAGCAGCAGATCGGTGACGCCGGCCGCGCGCCCCCGGTGGGTCGGGGCGACGTACACGCCGACCAGCAGGGGCTGCCCCGGTGCCTGGAGGAAGCCGCCCATGGCACCGACCCAGTCGCCCGTCTCGTCGTCGATCGCGACCAGCGAGGTGCCGTGCTCGGCCTCGCCCCGGGCCGCGCGCATCCGCCATTCGGCCTCGGCGTGACGACGGGCGACGGCCAGCGTCTCGCCGTAGGCGATCGGGGTGTCGGCGAGCATCGCGAGGCGCAGATCGCGGACGTGCTGCCAGTCGTCGGCGGTCGTGCGGCGGACGGTCACGGGTCGTGCGGGCATGCCGCCACCCTGCCACACGGGCGGGACGCGGCGGGTGCAGGAGGCGCGGGTCGCGTCACCCCGCCGGGTCGCGCCCCGAGGGCGTCACGTCAGGAGGCGCGGCGTGCGTCTCGATCGACCCTCGCCACGGGCGCGGGGCCGAGCCGCTGCTCGGGGCGGGCCGGTGAGATCAGCGTCGCGCGCCTCCCGCGGTCGTCCGGCTCGGTGTCGACGCCGAGCACCTGCAGGCGCTCGGGCGTGCGGGCGCGGAGCGCCGCCGTCCAGGCGCAGACCAGGGCGTCGAGCAGGTCCTCGCGGTGCTTGTAGGCGCGGTCGACGAGAGGTGACGGCTCGTCGAGCAGCGCCGCCGACACGGGGTGCGAGTCGAGGCGCACCGGCACTGCGGCCCCGGCCAGCCCGTCCAACCGACGCAGCAGCTCGTCGCAGGCCGCCGCGCGGGCCTCGCGCCGCGCCTCCTTCGGCAGGGTGAGGTCGGGCCGCTTGTAGCGAGGGCGCTTGTCGTCGTAGCCGAGCTCGGTCATCCCGACCAGGGTCGTGTACGGGTAGCACTCGAAGTGCCCGACCGCCTCGACGGGCACGGGCAGCACACCGTCGTCGTACACGCCGCCGGCACGCTCGAGGCGCTCGCCGAGGGTGCGTCCGCCGAGCCAGGGCAAGGAGGCGCTGCTCGCGTTGGCCGAGACGTGCCAGCGACCGTAGGCGCGCGCCACGAGCCGTTCGCTCGCCCGCATTCCCGTGGCGTTCGGCACGAGCACGGGGGCGTCGATCGCGACGACGGAACCGGGCGTCGACCAGTGCAGCACCCAGGCCTCGACCTCGTCGACCCCGCGGGCCCAACCGGCGTCGAGCACCGTGCCGTCGGCGTCGATCACGGCCAGGCCGGTCTCGTTCGCGGGACGCTCGGGCGTCGAGTCGCGCCAGGCGAGGTCGACGCCGAGGTAGCGGGGCGGGGGTGTGGGCACCGCTCGACCGTACTCGCGGCCGATACTGTCCCCATGCCCACGAGCAGCACCAGCACCCGCACCCCGGCCGACCTGCGCCGCTGGCGGCGCTACCTCGCCGACGAACGCGCCGAGGAGTCGACCTACCGCGACCTCGCCCGCCGCCGCGACGGCGAGGAGCGCGCGATCCTGCTCGCCCTGGCCGACGCCGAGGGCCGCCACGCGCAGCACTGGGTCGACCTGCTCGGCGACGACGTCGGACGCCCGGCCCGCACCGACCTGCGCACCCGCGTGCTCGGGGTGCTCGCCCGGCGCTTCGGCTCGATCTTCGTCCTCGCGCTGGTGCAGAGCGCCGAGGCGCGGTCGCCCTACGCGACCGACGCCGACGCCACCGACGCGATGGCCGCCGACGAGCGCATCCACGGCGAGGTCGTGCGCGGCCTCGCCGAGCGGGGTCGCAACCGCCTGTCGGGGTCGTTCCGTGCGGCGGTGTTCGGGGCGAACGACGGGCTCGTCAGCAACCTGGCGCTCGTGCTCGGCATCAGCGCGTCCGGCGTCGCGAACCACGTCGTGCTGCTCACCGGGCTCTCGGGCCTGCTCGCCGGGGCCCTGTCGATGGGTGCGGGCGAGTACGTCTCGGTGCGGTCGCAGCGCGAACTGCTCGACGCCTCCACCCCCGACCCGACGGCGCGGCAGGTGCTGCCCGACCTCGACGTCGACGCGAACGAGCTGGCGCTCGTCTACCGGGCGCGGGGCATGTCGCCGGACGAGGCCGAGGCCCACGCGCGGCAGGTGCTCGCGGGCGCGGGTCGAGGTGCCTCGTCGCCGAGCGCGCCTCCTGCGGGGGCCGCGCCGGGCGCCGCCACTGCCGGCTGGGCGGACGCCCCGGACCAGGAGGCGCCGTCGGGTGACGAACCCGCCACCCACGAGACCCTCGGCACGGCCTTCGGCGCTGCCGCCTCGAGCTTCTGCTTCTTCGCGTCCGGGGCCGTCATCGCCGTGCTGCCCTACCTGTTCGGGCTGTCCGGGCTCGCGGCCGTCGTCGTCGCATCCGCCCTGGTCGGCGTCGCCCTGCTCGGCACCGGTGCCGTCGTCGGGCTGCTGTCGGGGGCCAGCCCGGTCAAGCGGGCCCTGCGCCAGCTCGGCATCGGGTTCGGGGCGGCCGCCGTGACGTACCTGCTCGGGCTGCTGTTCGGGACGGGCGCGGCGGGCTGAGCCGGCCGGGTCGAGGCGTCAGGCCTTGCGGTCGAGCTTCCACGCGATCCAGCACGTGACGAGCACGACACCGGCCGCAGCCAGGCGCGCACCCATCAGCACGCCCTGACCGGTCGACGTCGTGAGGCTCATGTCGGAGCCGATGCCGATGCTCCAGATCGCACCCGACAGGGTGAGGCAGACGACCAATGCGAGGCCGAGCACCACCGAGGTGGCCCCGTGCGACCGCGGGCCGACGTCGTCGCGGCCGCGAGGGTCACGCGACAGCCGGGCCGCGCCGATGCGCACGAGACCGAGCCAGAGCAGGGCCACGGCACAGGCGCCGACGACGTCGCTGCAGCGGTGCCAGCCGAAGGCGACGGTCTGCTCGGCGACGACGGCCGCGAAGGCCGCGCCGATCATGTAGAACAGCGGCCGGGCGTGCCGGCCGAAGGTGGTCATGATCGCCAGCACGGCGGCGACGGCGACCGTCACGTGCCCGCTGGGGAAGCTGTTGCCGTAGAGCTCGCCGGTCAGCTCGGGACGAGGCGCGAGCTGCTTCAGCACCTGCGTGGTGACCGTGGCGCCGACGATCAGCACACCCGCCTGGACGGCCGAGCCGGGCCGGCGGCGGAGGAACGCGACGAGCATCGTCAGGGCGACGACCAACAAGACGGCCGGCGGGGAGATGGCGTCGAGCGCGACCCCGGACTGCAGCAGGGTGGTGCCGTCGACCGAGCGGAGGATGCTGTCTTCCATGGACTGGCCCGCCTCGGTGAGGACGGCGATCGTGTAGACGCCCGCCAGCACGACGAGCGACGCCGACGAGGCGACCACCCAGCGACCCGTGACCCGTCGGCGGACGGCCGGGGTCGTCGAGAGGGTGGGGTGAGCAGTCACCGGATGAGCTAACTACACGTCGCCTGGAAACCGGCTCGGTCCGACCTGCCGATGCGCCGGGGCCGACGGGACTCACAGCGGGGGTGCAGGGGATCGGCCGCCGGGCGGGCGTCGTCGCTCCATCAGTCGCCAGGCGCCACCGGTGAGCGGGGCGAGCGTGACGGTCGTGTAGACGACGGCGACGATGCCGAACGCGACCGCCAGCCCGATCGTGTCGGCGGCGATCCCTCCGAGCAGGGCGCCGATCGGGATGCCGGCCCAGGCTCCGGCGGTGACCAGCCCGAAGACCCGTCCGCGCAGGTGGTCGGGGGTGCGCTCGAGCTGCACCGTGCCGAGGATGGGGTTGAGGGCTCCGGCGGCGAGCCCCGAGAGCGCCGTCGCGGCGACCAGCACCGGTAGCGGGGCCCCGAGGGCGAACGCCAGGCTCGACGGCCCGCCGGCGAGGGTGAAGCAGACGACGAAGGTGACGCGGCGCGGCACCCGGTGGGCGACGAAGCCGAAGGCGACGTTGCCGGCGAGGGCGCACCCGCCCATGGTGGCGACGAGCAGTCCCAGGGCGGCCGCGCCTCCCAGTCGGTCGTTCGCGTAGAGGGGCAGCAGGGTCGACCCGCGGGCGGCGTCGAGCAGGTTCGTGACCAGCACGAGCGCGACGATCAGCCGCATCAGGGGATCGCGGACGACGAACCGGGCTCCCTCGGCGAGGTCGGCCCGGTAGGAGGCGCGGGTCGGCTCGGACGCGTCGGTCGGATCGGACGGGTGGTCGTCTCTCGCATTCGCTGATCCGGTCCGTACCGGATCGGGCGCGGGGACGAGCGCCCCGGTCAGCGCGGCCGAGACGGCGAAGGTGGCGGCGTTGACGAAGAGGGACGCGACCGGCCCGACGACGGCGACGAGCAGTCCCGCGATCGAGGCCCCGATCAGCTTTGCGAAGCGCTCGGACCCGTCGATCAGCCCCACGCTGCGTTCGATGCGCACCCCGGCCCCCTCGGTCAGCCCGGGCAGCATCACCCGGCGCGCCACCTGCCCGGGGGTGTCGAGCAGTCCGCCCACGAACACGAGCGCGAGCAGGGCCCAGAACGGCAGCCCGACGGTGAGGGCGAGCACGGGCATCGCGAGGACGGAGGCGCCGCTCACCAGGTCGGCGACGATCGCGGCCCTCCGGGGCCCGACCCGATCGACGACGACGCCGCCGAGCGGTCCGCCGATGATCACCGGGGCCGTCGCGAAGGCCGCCGCGAGCCCGACCTCGGCCCCCGATCCGCCGAGCCCCAGGACGTAGAAGGGCACGGCGAACGCCGTCACGACGTTGCCGGTCTGCGAGATCGCGTGGGCCGCGACCAGGGACGAGAGGGCCACGCGGGCGGGGCGACCCGGGCGCCCGCTGCGGGGCCGGTCGGTGCGGCCGAGGTGAGGGGCGCTGTCGGTGACCCGCGCCTCCTCGGCTCGTCCGTTCTCGCTCACGACGGGCCTCAGGGGCGGCGGTAGGCCTGGTAGACGAGGACGACCGACTCGGCGCCGTCGTCGGCCGCCGGGTCGTGGGCGGCACTGGCGTCGAGCCAGCGGTCGACGACGGCCTCGAGGTCGCGGCGCAGGGCGGCGAGCTCGGTCGCGGTGAGGCGCAGGCTGCGGTCGCCGCTCGCCCCGGCCGCGACCCACTCGCGGGGCAGGGTGGGCATCGCGTCGACGTACTCGCCGAAGCGCGCGGCGTAGGCCTGGCCGATCGACTTCTCCAGGGCGGACGACGCGACGAGGCGGTCGGGGTCGTCGAGCAGATCGGCGGGCTCCCAACTGGTGAGCTGGGCGGTGGCCTGCCACCAGCGTTCACGACGGTCGGTGGTCTGCGGCTCGGCCGGGCCGATCAGGTCGATCGAGGCGAGCTTCGACAGGTGGTAGCTGATCGTCCCCGGGGCCTCGTCGACGGCGTCGCCGAGCTGGGCGGCCGTCTGCGCGCCGCGTTCGCGCAGCAGACCGAGGAGGCGCAACCGCGTCGGGTGGGCGAGCACGCGCATCGAGGCGGCGTCGGTGAGGGTGCTGCGGGATGTCTCGCGCGGGGTCATGTGGTCGACCCTAGGTGCGCAAGAGGTGTTGCGCAAGAGACGTTGTTGGGTTGTCGATCGATGCTGTCGGCTCGTGCTGTCCGTTCGTGCTGTCCGTTCGTGACGTCGGATCGTGCGGGGACGAGCGGCTCGACCGGTCGAGCCGTGAGTGTGGTGGGTGTCGCGGGCGGAGGTCGAGCCCGCGGCGCATGCTCGGAGCACGACCGCCGGACGGCCCGGCTCGCAGGAGGAACCCGATGACGAAGACCCCGGACGACCCGCACGGCACCGACGAGACCGAACTCGAGCGCAGCGGCAACAGCAGCGGCGAGGGTCACGGCGACCACACCGTCGGCGAGCGGGACGACCGCCCCGTCGAGATCACCAGCGAGAACCACCCCGACGGCGGCACCGGCTCCCGCACCCTCGACGACGGGCCGGCCGACGACGCCGTCCCCACCCGCCAGCCCGGCCAGGCCGACGCCAGCCAGGTCGACGAGCTGATCGGCGACTACAAGGGCGACGGCGAAGGCAAACACACCTACTGACCCGACCCGAGGAGGCGCGGGTCGGCTCGATTCGCGCCCCGCGCCTCCCTCGTGTAGTGTTTCCTCTGGCCAATCGGCCGGAGAAATGCGCCTGTAGCTCAACGGATAGAGCATCTGACTACGGATCAGAAGGTTGGGGGTTCGAGTCCCTCCAGGCGCACACGACTCAGCATGGCCCCTGCCCTACACGGCAGGGGCCATTCTTCGTCTTGGTGCTTGTCTGGCCGCCTCCGGCGGCGTGCGCCTTCGGCGCGAACCCGAAAGGCCCTGCCCTACACGGCAGGGCTTTTCTCGTCTTCAGTTCTTGTTCGGCCGCCTCCGGCGGCGTGCGCCTTCGGCACGAACTCGTACGACGCGGTTTGGCGCTTCGCGCCGCACCCGTCACCCTCCCCACGTTTCGCGGTCGAGTGGTCGCGAAACGTCGCTCGTGGCGGGATGAAGGACGTTTCTGGACCACTCGACGTCACGCGGGGACGCGGCTTGGCGCTTCGCGCCGCACCCGTCTGGCCCCGCCCGGCTGTCGAGTGGGCAGAAGATGTCCTTCCCAGCGAGATGAAGGACATCTTCTGCCCACTCGACCGGCCGCAGGGGGCCGAGAGGGCGGAGCTGGGACTCCGGGTCAGGGGGACGACGTCAGGGCGGCGAGCTCGGTGCGGCTGCGGGCCCCGAGCTTGCGCAACAGGTTCGAGACGTGGAACTTCACGGTGTTGTCGCTGATGCCGAGAGCCGACGCGATGTCGCGGTTCCGGTCCCCGGCCGCCACGCGGTGCAGCACCTCGCGTTCGCGCTCGCTCAGGGCGGCGACCAGCTCCCACGGCTCGTTCGACGGCGGCGGGTCGAGCGGCAGACGCACCGTCAACTCCGAGCCCCACCCCACCGTCGATGCCACCGTCAGCTCGCCCCCGACCCCCGAGACCTGCTCGGTGATCGGTCGCAGGGCGTCGTCGTGCGCCGTCAACTCGCCCGCGCCGTCGTCTCGGATCGCGATCAGCAGGTTCAGGCCGTCGCAGTCCCACTGGATGCGCACCCGACGGGCGTCGCCCGCGTCCACGAAGGTGAGCACGGCGTTCCGGACGACGGCCCGGGCCACGTGCGCCACGTCACCCGGCAGGGCCCGGCCCGTCGCCGGCGGCTCGACGAACTGGACGTCCAGGTCGCCGAAGCGCACGAGCGGGCGCAGGTCCGACCGGAGGCGCGCGAAGGCCCCGACGACCGGCTCGAGCGTCGTGCCCCGGTCGCGGTCGGAACCGGTCCGCAGGGCGACCAGGGCACTCGCGGCCACGTCGATGGCCTCGGCCCGCGCCGCCCGGTCGTCGAGGCGTCGCGAGCGCAGGGCGGCCAGGACGGACTCGAGGGTCATCGCGTGCCGGTCCACCAGGTCGGCGGTCGCCCGCGCGTGCTCGGACGCCAGCGTCCGGGCGAGGGCGTCGGAACCGGCTCGGGTGGGGCCGTCGTGCAGGGTGCGACTCATGGGCCCACCCTAGGCGTCCACCTACCCGTCGCCACCGTCCCTACCCGAACGGGTGGGTGGGACGCCCCCGTCGAGGGGCTGCCCTCACAGCATCGTCGGACCAGGATCGAAGACAACGGGATCGACGACGTACCCAGAGGCCCGATCGGGCCCCGTCGCCCCCACGAGGAGCACCACATGAAGCTGCAGTTCGCCATGGACACCCTGACCACCGACGCCGCCCTCGAGCTGGCCGCCGCCGCCGCGCCCAGCGTCGACATCATCGAGCTCGGCACGCCCCTGATCAAGGCCGAGGGCTTCCGCGCCATCACCGCCATCAAGGAGGCGCACCCCGACAAGATCGTCTTCGCCGACCTCAAGACGATGGACGCCGGCGAGCTCGAGGCGGGCGAGGCGTTCAAGGCCGGCGCCGACCTGGTGACCGTGCTCGGAGTCGCCGGTGACAGCACCATCGCCGGTGCTGTCAAGGCCGCCAAGGCCCACGGCAAGGGAATCGTCGTCGACCTCATCGGCGTCGGCGACAAGGCCGCCCGCGCCAAGGAGGTCGTCGCGCTCGGTGCCGAGTTCGTCGAGATGCACGCCGGGCTCGACGAGCAGGCCGAAGAGGGCTTCACGTTCGAGAAGCTGCTCGAGGCCGGCAAGGCGTCGGGTGTGCCGTTCTCGGTCGCCGGTGGCGTCAAGGCCGCCACCGTCGGCTCGGTCCAGGACGCCGGAGCCGACGTCGCCGTCGCCGGTGCCGCGATCTACTCGGCCGACGACGTCGCCGGTGCCGCCGCCGAGATCCGCGCCGCCATCAAGTAGCAGCACACGCACCACACGCCGCAGCTCACGAGAGAGCTGTGACGCGCAGGAGGCGCGGTGTCGGTCGGACCGGCACCGCGCCTCCTGGTCGGTGCCTGGATGACCTCCTGTGGCAGAGGCGGGACCCCCCTTCAGGCGCGGCCGGTCCGGCGTCGGACGTAATCGGCGAAGCCGGGGACGGAGAACGCGAGTTGACCGTAGGCGGGGGAGTGGATGATTCCCTTCCTGATGATCCGGTCTCGAGTGGTCGCGAGTTGAGACAGCGACTTGTTCAACTCTTCGGCCACGGCACCGGACTCGACGCGAGGGGAATGGCCGAACCCGGGGAAAAGCCGGTGGTCGGCATCGGCGACGGTGACCATGGTGTCGACGTACTCACGCTCTCGTTCGGACAATCGGTCGTACCGGGCCGAGTAGAGGCCTGCATCCAGCTGCCTCTGTACGGCGGGGGCAGCCGCGAGGACGTGCGTCATCTCGATGCGAGCTGCACCCGCAGCAGCGACCCACGATTCGCTCGCGTAGAGCTGGAGAAAATAGGGGTAGCCGCCTGCCAGCTCGAGCAGATGGTCGAGGGCGTCGTCGGACCACGTCGTCCCGAGGTCGAACGCGGGGTCGACGACGGCAGATCGTGCGTCGGCCTCGTTCAGCCGGTCGATCAGCTCGTACCGGAAGCGTTCGGCGTAGGTGTTGGCCTTGGAGAGCTCGGCCGCGAGATACGGCAGTCCTGCGCCGATGAGGACGATCGGTTCGTCCTGGAGTGCGGACAAGGCCTGGATCAGGACGGCGATGTCACGCTTTCGGAAGACTTGGAGCTCGTCGACGAGCAGGGCGACACCGGCCCCGTTCTGGCTCGCGTCCCGGCCCAGCAGCCGGAGGAACCGCACCAACTCCGGGAAAGGATCGGAATCCCCGTGATGAGGAGCCGATGCGTCCACGGCGAACGTGAAGCCAGCCGGCCCCAGCGTCAAGGTCATGCCCCCGATGGCGTGCACTCCTGAGGAGAGAGCCTTGCGGAGTCTGCCGCGCGTGAGGTCGGCACTGTCTCGCACGATGGACCTCACGGCGGCGCCGGGCTCGACGTCGCGACGCACCTCGTAATAGCCGGCGAGCCAGCCTCGCTTCCTCAGCGATGCACCGATCTCTTGCAGAAGTGACGTCTTGCCCACGCCTCGCAGGCCGGTGAACACGATGGGATTCGACGAACGGCCGGCTTCGACCAGGTCGGCGAGGTTGTCGACGACGGCGAGCTGCGGCTCTCGGCCGATGAGGGTCTGCGGTCGTGTTCCGGCGCCGGGGGTATAGGGGTTCAGGGCCATGACGCCTCCACGAGATGAATTGCTATATTATAGCAATTCGTCTCCTGGTGAGTCAGCGGGGCGCGTCGACCAGGCGGGCCGAGACCGACACCATGACCTCGTCGCCCGCGAGGCCGGAGGCGGCCAGACGTCCACGCAGTGCCTCGGCCGCTCGGGCCAGCGTCTCGGGCGTCGGGGAGTCCAGCGCGGTCGCCACGTGGGCGGTGACGGACACCGACCCGGGCGCCCGCGAGATCTCGACGAGGCCGGTCGAACCCGCGAGGTCGAGTCCCGCAGCGACGACGCGGACGGCGCCCTCGACGATCGGGTGGGCGTCGAACACGTCCACGACGCCCCCGACGCCGCGCAGCGCCTCGGTCAGGTCACGGGAGAGCGCGTCGTCGCTCATCGGTCGTCCTCCCTCGCCACGAAGACGTCGTCGACGAGCACGTCGACCCTCGTGACGGTCAGCCCGGTGTGCCGGGTCAACGTCTCGGTGATGCGCGTGCGCAGCTCGTCCGCGACGGCGCCGAGGTCGAGTCCGTACCGGGCCGCGGCCGTCACCCGGACGACCACGTCGGCCCCCGCCGTCGTCAGGTCGCCCTCGAAGGCCGTCGAACCGAGCACGACGCCGGGCTGTGCGTCGCCCGCCCGGCGCACCAGCCCGCGTGCCGCGGCCTCGGTGACGCTCAACCGCACCGAGGGGTCGGGGTGCGTCACCGGAATCTCGCGACCGCCCACGACCTCGCGACGGATCGAGTCGAGGAGGCCGTCGATCCAGGCGCCGTCGCGGTCGGGCTCCCGGGTGGCCCGGTCCTCGAGGGAGGCGCGGGACAGCTCGTGCACCCGGGCCAGCGACTGCAGGTACAGCCGGCAGGCGGCGGACCCCTCGATGGCCGGGTCGCGCGGCGTGCGCCCGGCGTCGAGGTAGTCGACGAGACGGTCGACCGGGATGCCGTCGACCGTGTCGTCGGTCTCGGGCACGTCGAGGGGGGAATGGTCGTCGATGCTCATCGCCACGCCTCCATCTCGGTGATCAGGAACGCCCGTGCCCGCGCGATCTTGCCCCGGACCGTCGAGACGGGCAGGTCGAGGGCCTCGGCGATGTCCGCGTACGAGTAGTCGGCGGTCTCTCGCAACAGCCAACACCGTCGCTGGTCGAGGGGGAGCTTGTCGAGCGCCGACCACATGGCGTCGAGCTGCAGCCGGGCCTCGACCACACGCTCGGGCGTCTCGTGTCGCGGGGCCGACACCTCGAGCCGATCGACGTCGTCGTGGTCGCGCCGGACCCGCAGACGGTCGACCGCCTTGTTGCTGACGATGCGCATCAGCCAGTTGCGCACCCGGGACGGGTCGTCGAGGTCGGCCAGGCGTCGCCACGCGGTGAGGAACGCGTCCTGCACCACGTCGTCCGACTCGAGGTCGGAGCCCAGCAGGCGCGCGGCATACACCCGCATCAGCGGTCCGTGACGCCGGGCGATGACCTCGTAGGCCTGCACGTCGCCGTCGCGCGCCCGGACGGCCAACGTCGCGTCCGCGGCGTCGAGGAGGGGGTCGTCGGTGGTGATGACGACCTCCTGCGATCGGACGGGGCGGGACTTGGTGCACGGGCCGGGTGGCCCGCACTGCGCCTCCTTGACTACCACCCCGTGCCCGGATCGGGGGACGTGATGGCCGAAAAGTGAGTGGTCGCGGATCGCTCGCTGAGAGCTGGCTGACCCACCATGACACCGGTCGTGACCGATGCGTCTGAATGATGTGACCCGCTTCACGGGCACTCACACATCGGCCGCTCCACACCCGGCCTCAGCACAAGGAGAAATCATGAGCAACGTGACCCCCGCCACCAGCACCAGCACCGCTGCTGCCAAGAACACGTCGTCGCACGCCGCCGGCAAGAACACCATCGCCGAGGGCGTCGTCTCGAAGGTCGCCGGCATCGCTGCCCGCGAGGTGCGTGGCGTCCACGACCTCGGCAACGGCGCCGCTCGTGCCATCGGCGCGATCCGCAACGTGATCAACCAGCAGGACCGCGGCCAGGGCGTCTCGGTCGAGGTCGGCGAGAAGCAGGTCGCCGCCGACATCGTCATCGTCGCCGAGTACCCCGTCGAGCTGCAGAAGGTCGCCGACGACGTCCGCAAGGCCGTCACCGACGCCATCTCGCAGGTCGTCGGCATGGAGGTCACCGAGGTCAACGTCACGATCTCGGACGTCTACATCCCCTCCGAGGACGACAACGACGACGACAACGACAGCCGCGTCAAGTGACCGCCACGACCACCGGCATCCTGGTCGGAGCCGTCCTGGCACTGACCGCCGTGGCCTTCGGCTTCTGGGCCTTCGTGTTCGTCGCGATCGCGATGGCGATCGGGTTCGGCGTCGGCCGCGTCGTCGAGGGCAAGCTCGACATCCGAGGCCTGGCCGACGCACTCCGCGGGCGGCGGTCGTCGTGACCGCGGCGGTGACGGCCGACCAGGCCCTCCACGGCCGGAACAAGATCACGTCACGTGCCGTGCGTCGGGTCGTCTCGGCCGTCACCGCGGAGGCCCTCGAGGTCTCCGCGTCGAAGGTGTCGGTCGAGCTGGCCGACCACGACGGCGCTCTCAGCGTGATCGCCAAGACCCCCATCCGGGTCTCGCCCCTGGGCGTCTCCGAACGCCGTTCGGGCACCCTGCTGGACCGCCTCACGACGGCCCAGTCCACCATCCGAGACCGTGTGCTGCAACTGACCGGGTCGAGCATCGACAAGGTCGACCTGCAGATCACGGGCGCCGACATCCGAGAGAGGAAGCGCGTCGCATGAGCACCGCATCGCTCTACAAGCGCATCGTGCGCCGCGAGACGCACTCGTCCCGGGCCGGCATCGCCATCACGCTCGCCGTCCTGTTGATCGTCGCCCTGGCGTGGATCGGCACCGAGGCGGTCCTCGCCGCCGTCGGGACGGCTCCGCTGCTCCTGGCGCCGACCGACCTCGTCGGTTCGACCCTGGACGCCGCGAGCGCGCCCGTCGGCGTCCTGACCGCCGTCGCGATCGTCGTGGCGCTGATCGGGCTCGTCCTGATCGTCGTGTCGCTCGCCCCGGGCCGTCGTGGCCGCCGTGGCGGCAAGGCCGAGCGCACCGTGGCCGTGGTCGACGACCGGGTCATCGCCCGCTCGCTGGCCCGCACCGCGAGCTACGCCGGTGACGTCGACCCCTCGCAGGTCAACGTCAGCGTCGGCAAGCGCAGCGCCCTGATCGAGGTCACCCGCACCTCCGGACGTCAGACCGACGTCCGCAGCATCGACGAGGCCGTCCGTGACGAACTGGGCGCCTACGACTTCAGCCCGGCCCTGCGTCACAAGGTCAAGCTGTCCGAGAAAGGAACGGTCGGCTCATGAACAGCACCAATCGCGCCCTGAACCGCATCGTCGTCTTCGTCATCGGCCTCGTGCTGCTGCTCGCCGGTGGAGCGGTGGCCGTCGGAGCCCTGTGGCCCGACGTCCAGCAGACCGTCTCGCAGGGTGCCTCCGACGTGAAGGGCCCGACCACCGACGCCCTCACCGAGCAGCCGTGGATCCTCTGGGTCGTCGCGGCGGCCAGCCTCGTGCTGATCGTCCTGCTCGCCTGGTTCGCCCTGCGACAGGGGCACGGCCAGACCGGCACGCTGCTCACCGTCGACGAGGGTTCGCGTCGTGACCAGACCACCGGTGGTCGCCTGGTCATCGACGCGAAGGTCGCCGAACAGGTCCTCGAGGAGGCGCTGGCCGACACCCCGGGCATCGTCTCGGTGGACGTCACCGCCTTCCGCGTCAAGCGTGAGTCGGTCCTGCGCGTCACCGCGAACGCCCGCCGGGGTGTCTCGCCGACCGACATCCGTCGGAGCATCGACCAGGCCGTCGCCCACTGGGACGGCGTCCTCGGCACCGAGACTCCCGTCGTGATCCAGATCAACGGCGGACTCCGCAGCCAGATGTCGTCGGCCACCCGCCTCGACTGACGCCCGTCGCCCCACCGCGCGGACGGCCCTCGCCCTCGACCGAGGACGGGGGCCGTCCGTCGCACCACCCACGTTCCACGATGAAAGGCCGGTCTCATGAACGAGTCCACCCACCACGTCACCCCCATCGACATCGACGCCGCGGCGTCCACCCAGGCCCGCTCGCCCGAGGAGGTCCTCGAGCACACGATCGGCGTCACCGTCCTCGGCGTCTCGGGCGTCCACGCCCTCGGCAGCGCACCCCAGCGGCTGGCCGGTGCCCTGCGCACGGCGATCGGCACGGGCTCCGTCCCGGGCGTCCGCGCCGGCACCACCGACGAGGGACTCGTGGTCGACATCGCCGTCGTCGCCGAGTACCCCACCAACGTCACCACGCTCGCCGACACCGTCCGCACGCAGGTCCAGCACGCCGTCGGGCAGCTCGACGGCGAGGAGGTCACGGTCAACGTGACCGTCACGGACGTGCACGGTCCGTTCGACTCCGACGAGGACGCCGCCGACAAGGTGAACGCCGCGGCGGACAAGGCGAAGCAGGTCGTCTCGGACGCGGGCGACCGGGCGAAGGAGGCCGGCGAGAAGACGAAGGCCGCCGCCGGCGAGGCACGCGACCGCGCCGCGGTCGCGGCGAGCGACCTGTCCGACAAGGCCGGGGCCGCGGCGAGCGACCTGTCCGACAAGGCCCGCGAGTTGGGCGACAAGGCCGGCGAGGTCGCCGAGCAGGCGAAGGCCACCGCGGCCGAGGTCGGCGAGAAGGCGGCCGACAAGGCCGACGACGTCGCCGACAAGGCACGCGACGTGGCCGACCAGGCGAAGGACGCTGCTGCCGACGCCCGCGACTCCGCGGCGGACCGCAGCGAGGACGCCCGCTCGACGACCGCCGACGCCACCGACGCCGCACTGGACAAGACGTCCGAGGTCGTCGCCGGTGCCCGCGAGAAGGCTGCCGACGCCGTGGACGGCGTGGCCGACGCGGTGGACGAGAACCGGGCCTCGGACGACGACGCCACCCGCGCCTCCTCGGG
Source organism: Frigoribacterium sp. Leaf415 (assembly GCF_001424645.1). Lineage (NCBI taxonomy): Bacteria > Bacillati > Actinomycetota > Actinomycetes > Micrococcales > Microbacteriaceae > Frigoribacterium > Frigoribacterium sp. Leaf415. Next base: position 46,458 of record NZ_LMQR01000002.1, on the reverse strand, counting down.
TGACGGCCGCCACGCCGAAGCCGACGGCGCCGACGTGACCGTGACCGTCGACGGCGGCACCGTGACCGTCGAGGTCGACTCCGACAGCGACGCGCAGGTCGTCGTCGACGGCGACGACGTCGCGACGACGGAGAAGTGATGTTCGGCCGGCGCACCACGATGACGACCCGACGCCCTCGGCCGCGGGCCGTCTGGGCCGCCCTGGTGACCTCGGTCGTCCTCTGCGTGCTGATCGTCGTCGGCGTGCTGCTGCCCGTCCTCACCCTGATCGGTGCGGCGGACGGCGGGACGGCCGGTGCCCTCGACGTGCCCGTCGGCTCGATCGCCGCGGGGATCGCCATCGGTTACGTCCTGGCCCTGGTGTTGCTGCTGCTCATCGTGAAGGTGCGCAACGGTGCCCTGGCCTGGGTGCTCGGGGTGGCGGCCGTGATCTCGACGCTCGTCGTGTCGCTGTGGCCCCTCGTGGCCGTCGCGCTCGCCGGAGTCGACCAGGTGCAGGACCTGATCCCGTTCATCCAGGACCTGATCGCCCGGTTCTGGCCCGGCAACTGACCGGCCCCGAGGTGGACCGACCCGTCTAGGCTGAGGCGGTCGTCGGAAGGGGTCCGGCGCACCATCGGGGGATCATCATGCGCTTCACCACCACACCAGCACTCGCCACCGTCACCGGGGCCGTCGCGCTCACGCTGATGCTCGCCGGCTGCACCGGCGGCGGTGACGACTCCGGTGACGCCGGTCGGTCGTCGACCGGTCAGGCGACGGCCACGGCCGACGCCGCCGAGCAGGCGTCCGGCGAGTTCACGTTGCCCGCCGACTGCGACGCCGCGGGCGTCGTGCTGGGCGACCTCGTCACGGGGCGGACCCTCGTCGCCGAGACGTCGACCATCGGCGACGACGAGGCGAGCTGCACCTGGACCAGCGCGGCCGACGGGTCACGCGTCGGGTTCATCGCGACGGTGAAGGAGCTCGACGCGGCCGGGATGGACGCCGAGGTGCCGACGGACGAGAACATCGACGGGCTCTCCCTCGAGCAGGTCGACGACGAGCGTGTGGACGCTTTCGACGGCCGGGCGTTCGTCGCCACGGCCGATGCCGACGCACCGGTCGTCGGCGGCGGTTCGGTCGTACTGACCCCGCACGGCCTGCTGAGCATCTTCGTCGCGGCTCCGGCCGGGACCGAAGCGCCTCTCGAACCGGCTCGTGCGCTCGACGTGGTCCTCGACTTCCTCGACTGACGCGAGCCGTCGAGGAGGCGCGGTGCCGGTCGACCGGCACCGCGCCTCCTCGGTGTCCCCCTTTTTGTGGTCATGACCGACGAGGGGGGTCTGTGGCATCGTTGAGCCGTTCGGAGAACGGCACGCTCCCACCAGGCGCGCCCACTGAGGGGAGCCGCTTGATCAGGGACGAAGCCCGCGAAGAACGTCGGCAGCGGGCGGTCGAGAGCCTCGGCATCGTCGAGTCCGGCCACGAGGACCGCCTGGACCGCGTGACCCGCGTGGCCCGGGCCGTGTTCGGCGTGCCGTTGTCGTCCGTCACGGTCATGGACCACGAGCGCGCGCTCTACGTCGGGCGGTCCGGTTTCGACGACCCCGAGTCCGGGCGCTCCGACACCCCGTGCAGCCTCGTGACCGACACCGGCGAGATCATCACGACCGACGACGCCCGCGTCGACCCGCGGTTCGCCGACCTCGGTGCGTTCAACGACAACGGGCTGGGCTTCTACGTCGGGCACCCGCTGCGCGACGGTTCGGGCAACGTCGTCGGCTCGTTCTGCCTGATGGACGCCGAGCCCCGGCAGCTCTCGGACGACGAGATGGCCGAGTTCCGCGACCTGGCCGCCTGGGCGCAGGTCGAACTGCTCGCCGACGCCGAGGCCTCGGCCGCCCGGTCGACGCAGCAGGCGCTGTTGCCGGCCGAGCCCCTCGAGGTCGAGGGCGTCCGCGTCGAGGGGATCTGCCTGCCGTCGCTGAGCGTCGGGGGCGACTACTACGACTACGGGCTCATCGGCCGGTTCGTGCACATGGCGGTCGGCGACGTGATGGGCAAGGGCGTCGGGGCGGCCATCATCGGCTCGTCCGTCCGGGCGGCCTGCCGGGCGGCCTCGCCGCACGTCGCCGCCGGACGCGAACTCGGCCTCGCGGTCGACCGCATCGAACGGGCCGTGCAGACCGACCTGCAGCGCACCGGCTCGTTCGTCACCTACTTCCACGCCGTCCTCGACCTCGACACGGACGAGTTGTCGTTCGTCGACGCCGGGTCGGGGCTGGCGGTCATCGTCCGAGCCGACGGCACCGTCCAGCACCTCGCGGGCACGGGGCTGCCCCTGGGGCTCGACGAGCAGCAGCACGTCACCGAGACGACCCGCCTCGGCGTCGGGGACCAGCTGATCGTCATGAGCGACGGCGTGCTCGACGTCCTCGACGACGAGATCGACTGGGCCCTCGAGGTCGGGCGGCTCGCGACGCGGCCCCGCGCGGGCGGCTCCGACGGGCCCGGCCTGCTCGAGTCCATGGCGGCCCTCACGCACCGACGACTCTCGCGCGACGACGTCACCGTCGTCGTGATGGACCGTCGCGCGTGACCGACACCCTCAGTCGCCGCGACCAGCGGCTGCTCGACCGCACCACACCCGGTCGCCGCATCGTCGCGATCCGCGTCGTGGTGCTTCTGGCGTCGCTCGCCGGCCTGAACTACATCGTCTGGCGGTGGGCCGCGTCGGTGAACTGGTCGTCGTGGTGGATCGCGGTGCCGCTGATCCTCGCCGAGACCTACAGCGTGATCGACTCGCTGCTGTTCGGCCTCGGTGCCTGGCGGCTGCGGGAGCGCGGCGAGCCGCCGGCCGCACCCGACCCCGACACCCTCGAGACGCGGGTCACGGTCGACGTCTTCGTCACCACCTACAACGAGGAGGTCGACCTCGTCATGCGCACCGCCCTCGCGGCGCAGCGCATCCGTTACCCGCACACGACGTGGATCCTCGACGACGGCGGTCGCCCCGAGATCCGGGCCGCCGCCGAGGCCGCCGGCATCGGCGTGATCACCCGGTCGGACGACTGGGCCGACCGGCCACGCCACGCGAAGGCCGGCAACCTCAACAACGCGCTGCTCTCGACCGAGGGCGAGTTCCTGCTCATCCTCGACGCCGACCAGGTGCCCAAGCCCGAGATCCTCGACCGCACGCTCGGCTACTTCAAGGACGAGCGCATCGCGCTCGTGCAGACACCCCAGTGGTTCGAGAACGTGCCCGAGTCCGACCCCCTGGGCAGCCAGGCGCCGTTGTTCTACGGGCCCATCCAGCAGTCGAAGGACGGCTGGAACAGCGCGTTCTTCTGCGGATCGAACGCGGTCCTCCGTCGGGAGGCGCTGATGCAGTTGGGCGTCGCGCGGTACGTCACCGAGGTCGAGGCCGCCGTGCGTCGGGCCGTCCGCACCTCGCGCAAACTGCTCGTCCGGGCACGGGAGGAAGCCGTCGACCAGCCCCGCGTGCTCGAGGCGTTGGACGACGCCGAGACCGTCGTCGAGCGGGCCCGGGCCGAGTTCGCCGCGGGAGAGTCCATCGGTGACGTCACCTACCGGTTCCAGCGCAGCATCGACACGATCGCCTTCCGCTTCGCCGACGCCGACCTCGCGGCCATGAAGGGCGACCTCGCCGACCTCGCCGCCATGTCGCTCGGCCCCGACACGTTCGACGCACTCGACGAGGCAGCCCTCGACCTGCTCGCTCAGCGATCGTCCTCGCCGCTGGCCGCCATCGAGTCGATCTCGCTGCTGGTCGGCGCGCTCGACGTCGACCGCGGCTCCGAGGCCCAGGCGATCATGCCCCTGGCCACGATCTCGGTCACCGAGGACATGGCCACCGCGATGCGCCTGCACGGGCTGGGCTGGAGGTCGGTCTACCACGACGAGACCCTCGCGATCGGGCTCGCCCCGGAGGACCTGGCGACCATGATGACGCAGCGTCTGCGCTGGGCCCAGGGCACCATGCAGGTGTTCTTCCGCGAGAACCCGCTCGTGCAGAAGGGGTTGTCGTGGGGCCAGCGTCTCATGTACTTCTCCACCATGTGGAGCTACCTCTCGGGCTTCGCGGCCGTGGTCTACATCGCCGCGCCCGTGCTGTGCCTGTCGTTCGGCGTCGTCCCGGTGCAGGCCTACAGCGTCGACTTCTTCGCCCGCCTGATCCCCTTCCTGGTGCTCAACCAGGTGCTGTTCTGGGTGGTCGCGGCCGGCAGGCCGACGTGGCGGGGGCAGCAGTACTCGCTGGCGCTCTTCCCGGTCTGGATCGCGTCGGTCACCACGGCGTTCCAGAACGTCTACCGCGGCCGGGCGCTCGGGTTCTCGGTCACCCCCAAGACCAAGCAGGCGGCCACCGGGCCCCGGTGGGACCTCGTCCGCCCGCAGATCTGGGCCGTCGCCTGCCTCGTCGCCGCACTCGTGCTCGTCGGCGTCCGCTACGCCACCGGGCAGGCCGAGGGCATCGCGCCGCTCGTCAACATCGCCTGGGTGCTCTTCGACCTGGTGATCTTCAGCATCATCGTCCGGGCCGTCCTCTATCCGGGGCCCTCGGCACCCCACGACAAGGAACCATCATGATGACCGTCACCGTCGAAGCCGTCGAAGGCGGCTGCGTCCTCTCACCGCAGGGGCGTCTCACCGTCGTCTCGACACCCCAACTGCGCGACGAGGTGGCGGCGCGCCTCGCCGCCGGCGACCGGCTGATCGTCGTCGACCTCTCGGGCACGACCTTCGTCGACTCGTCGGGCCTCGGAGCCCTCGTGTCGTGCCTCAAGTCGGCGCGCCAGGCCGGGGGAGACCTGCGGCTCGTCGCCCCCACCGAGCAGGTCTCGATGGTGCTGCGCCTGACGAACCTCGACCGCATCCTCAAGCCCCGCGCCTCGGTCGCGGCCGCCCTCGATGACTGAGCGTCCCGGCCCCGTCATGATCGACGTGGCCGTCGAACCCGAGAGCATCGACCTGGTGCAGAACGCCTTCGAGGCGTGGTGGACGTCGCTCGGCGACGACTCGCTCGAGACGCGCTTCTCGTTCGAGACCGCGATCGTCGAGATCGCGGCGAACGTCATCGAGCACTCCCGTCGCTCCGAGGCGGACCTCGGTCGCCGCTTCACCCTCGAGCTGTCGGCCACCGACGACCGCCTGACGGCCGTGTTCCACGACAACGGCATGCCCAGCGACATCGACCTCAGCGCCGTCTCGATGGCCGACCTCGAGGACGAGGACGGCCGCGGCCTGGCCCTGGCGCTGCTCAGCCTCGAGAGCCTCGACTACCGCCACGAGGACGGCCGGAACGTGTGGACGCTCGTGTGCCGACGCTGAAGCACCCGTCGGCGACGGCGCCGCGGCGGCGGCTCGCCCGCCGGATCGGCGCGGCCCTGCTCGCCGTCGCGGCGCTCGTGCCGGTGGCGCTGGGACCGGCGGTGCTCGGGGACGCGACGTCCGCGGCGGCCGCCACCGCGCCTCCTGAACCCTCGGGCACGTGGTTCGGTCCGGACCTCGACTGGGGCTCGGACGGCCCGGACGGCTATGCCGCTCGACTCGGCGCGACGCCGTCGCTGTACGGCGTCAACATCGACTACCCGCTCGACGGTCGGGCCGCCGACGAGTGGCGGCGGTCGGCCCGTGCCGCGGCCGCCCAGGGCGCCGTGCTCGTGGTCAGCCTCGAGCCCACCGGCCGGCTCGCCGACCTCGACGCCGCGGACGCGCGTCGGGCCGACGACCTGCTGACCGAGATCGACCAGCAGTACGGCACGCTGCAGTTGGTGCGCTTCGCGCCCGAGATGAACGGCAACTGGCAACGGTGGGGGCAGCAACCCACCGCGTTCGTCGGCGCGTTCCGCACGCTGGCCGACGTGGTCCACGCGGGGGACTCCCGCGCACGGATGGTCTGGGCGCCGTCGTACGGTGCGGGCTATCCGTTCTCGGACGCCGTCGGCCGTCTCACCGAGACCCCGTCGAGCGACGTCGACCTGCTCGACACGAACGACGACGGGCAGGTCACCGAGGCCGACGACCCCTACGGGCCGTACTACCCCGGCGACGACGCGGTCGACTGGGTCGGCCAATCGATGTTCTTCTTCGCCAAGGGCAGCGCCTCGACGGCCGCCGGTACGTCGGTGCCGTTGGTCGAGAACCAGGCCCCGGCCACCGGCGAGGTCGAGGGACGCTTCGACGAGACCTGGGGCTACACCGAGACGCAGCCGTCGACGTTCTACGACCGGTTCGCCGAGGGGCGCGACCGGCCGATGCTGCTCGACACGGGCGCCCTCTACGCCGACGAGTTCGACGGTGCCTCCGAGCTCGACGTCAAGCAGGGCTGGTGGAGCCAGGTGCTCGACGCCCTGCCGGCCCACGACCGGATCGCCGGAGTCACCTGGCTCGAGGTGGAACGCGACGAGGCCGAGGCCGGCGACCGACCCGTCGACTGGCGGGCCACGGCCGAGCCGGGCATCGCGGAGGCCCTGCGCACCGACCTCGAGGCGAGCGACCGCATCGACTTCGGGCCGGTCACCGACCGCGTGACCTCGACCGACGGCGACGCCGCGACCGTGCAGGTCCGCGACGGCGGCGGCGACGAGATGGGCTGGATCGTGGCCTGTGCCGGGGCGCTGGCCTTGGCCTTCCTGGTGAGCGGCGTCGTGGGTCGTCTGCTGCCCCGGTGGCGCTACCCCGACGACGGCTCACCCGGCCGTGACCTGCGCATCGACCTCTTCCGCGGCTTCATCATCCTGGCCGTCGTCATCACGCACATCGAGGTCGCCGGGCCGTTCTCGTTCGTCACGCTCAAGGCCGTCGGGGCCATCACGGGCGCCGAGATGTTCGTGTTCCTCAGCGGCATCGTGCTCGGCATGGTCTACCCGCTCGGGGTCAAGAAGTACGGCGAGAAGGCCGCGGCGATCGGCGCGTTCGTCCGGGCGCGCAAGCAGTACGTCGTCACGCTCGCGGTCATCCTGATCGTCTTCGCGCTGAGCTTCGTGCCGTTCCTGAACACCGCCGCGATCACGACCTTCACCGACCGCGGCACGGGCATGACGGGCACGTCGGCCGAGGGCCGCGTCTACGACCTCTATCCCAACGTCGACCGCCTGCTCGACTATCCGCCGCCCTGGTACGCGGTGCGCCAGCTGCTGCTGCTCGAGATGGGGCCGTGGCCGTTCAACATCATGGGCCTGTTCGTCGTGCTCAGCCTGACGATCCCGGCGCTGATGTGGGCGATCAAGCGGCGTGCCTGGTGGGCCGTGTTGCTGGTGAGCTGGGCGCTCTACGCCGTCGGTGTGGTCTTCCCCGACTTCCACCTCCTGCCGTCGCAGTTCGAGCCGGTGTTCCCGCTCTTCGCTTGGCAGGTGCTCTTCACCCACGGGCTCGTGATCGGCTGGTACCGGCGTCGCATCGTGGCGGCGCTGACCACCCGGCTCGGCAAGGTCCTGGTGGGCGTGGGGGTCGTCGGCTACGCCGGGTTCCTCGCGCTGATCTGGGCCGGGCACGCCTACGGATTCAGCCCGGGTCCGATCCCGTCGGGACTGTACGACACCCTGTACGCGACCGGCTACCAGCGGGTCGACATGCAGTGGGGCCGCCTGGTCGACGTGGCGCTCGTGGTCGTCTGCGTCTACGCGATCCTCACCGTGTTCTGGAAGCCGATCTCGAGGGCGTTCGGCTGGTTCTACGTCCCCCTCGGGCAGGCGAGCCTGTACGTCTTCATCTGGCAGGTCTTCTTCGTGCTGGCCGTCGCGTCGATCCCCGGTCTCGACCGCTCGAGCGTGATCGTCGGCACGATCGTCCACCTGGTCTCGGTGCTGCTGCTCTGGGTGATGGTGAAGAAGAAGTTCCTGTTCTCGGTCGTCCCGCGCTGATCAGGGGGCGGCGACCACCAGGTCGAGTCCGGCGTCGACGAGGGCACTCGTCGCGTCGTCGTCGAGCCGGTCGTCGGTCACGATGGTCTGGAGCTCGGCGAGGCGGAGGGCCCGGTACTTGCCGAAGCGTCCGTACTTCGAGCTGTCCGCGACGAGCACCGAACGTTCGGCGACCTCGAGCGCGGCCCGCTTGACCTCGACCTTGGCCTCGACGGGCGTCGTGACGCCGTGCACCAGGTCCCACGAGCTCGACGAGATGAACGCCAGGTCGAGCGACAGCTCGGTGAGGGTCAACCGGGTCAGCCGCCCGAGCGTCGACTGGTTCGCGCTGTCGACACGGCCCCCGACGACGATGAGGTCGACGTCCGGGTGGTCGAAGAACGACCGGACGGTCGCGAGGTCGTTGGTGACGACCGTCAGGCCGGTGACGTCGTCGAGGTGCTCGCGCATGGCCTGCACGGTCGTGCCGGCGTCGAGGTAGACGGTCATGTGGTCGCGCACGAGGGCGGCCGCCTCGCGGGCGATGGCCCGTTTCTGCGCGACGTCGACGACCTGCTTGACGTCACGGCTGGCCTCGACCAGCAGCCTCGGCGTCAGCTTCGCGCCGCCGGGCGTGGCCGTGACGCGGCCCTCGTCCTCGAGGGTCGCGACGTCGCGTCGGACCGTCATCTGGCTGACACCGAGCAGGTCGGTCAGCTGTCGGTAGCTGAGGACGCGCTCGCGCTGCAGGTGCTCGACGATGCTCTCGCGCCGCTGCTCGGGGATGAGGGGGGCTGTGGGGGACACGTCGGCCTTTCTCGCGTCGGTCAGCCTAGTGCGGCGGCGCCCGTCCACGGCATGCCCGAGGCCGCGGTGATGGCGGCCACCTGGTCGGCGGGGATGAGGCGGCGGTCGGCGCCGTGGGTCAGCAGGGCGATCCGGCAGGCCTCCTCGACCTCGACGGCGCCGAGGACCGCGCGGTCGAGGTCCTCGCCGCTGACGACGCTGCCGTGGTTGGACAGCAGTGCCGCCCGGAACGGCAGGGGGCTGTCGGTCACGAGCGACCCCATGGTCGGGTCGCCGGGGGCGACGAAGGGCAGCAGCGGCACCTGGCCGACCCGCATGAGCGAGTACGGCGTGAGCGGCGGTACGGCGCAGTGCTCCGACCAGGGCTCGAGGCACGACAGGGCGACGGCGGACGGGGAGTGCACGTGCACGACGGCCTGGTGCTCCGGGTTCTTGAGGTACATCGCGCGGTGCAGTGCGACCTCCTTCGACGGCTTCGGACCGGCGAGCAGCGTGCCGTCGGGGGCGAGCACCGACAGGTCGTCGACGGTGAGCGACCCCAGCACGGTGCCGGTGCCGGTCATCAGCAGACGGTCGCCGTCGCGGACGCTGACGTTGCCCGAGCTGCCGGGGCTGAGGCCGGCGGCGACGAGGGCCCGCCCGGCCTCGACGAGTCGTTCGGCTGCCGTCCGTGTGGTCACTGCGGTCACTGCGGTCACTGCGGTCACGAGAGGGCCTCCCAGGCGGTCGAGAACAGGTCGGCGGCACCGAAGTTGCCACTCTTCAGGACGAGGGCGACCGGTCGGCCGTCACTCGTCGTGGCGGCGCTCCAGCAGACGCCCGGGCCCAGCGGTGGCCCGATGACCAGGGCGGGTGCCCCGAGTGCCGTCACGACGGCACCGCTGGTCTCGCCACCGGCGACGACGACCAGCCCGACCGTGCCGTCGGCGACGAGGTCGTGCACGAGGGCCGACAGGACCGCCTCGACCACGGACGCGGCCTGTGGGGTCGAGGTCGACAGGCCGCGGGGGCCCGCTGCCACGACGTCGGACGGGTCGCCCACCGAGTAGACGACGGGGACGGAATCGGCGTCGAGACCTCGCACCCAGTCGGCGAGTGCCGCGATCTCGGCCGCGGGGTCGGTCGTGGCGGCCGAGAGGTCGACCTTGCGTGTGGGGTGGGTGGCCGCCGCGTGGGCGATCTGGCCGCGGGTGGCGGCGGACGCCGACCCGCACACGACGAGGCGACGCCCGGTCACGTGCGAGAACTCGGCGGGCGGGGCGGGTGGTGGGGCGTCGTCGGCACCGACCCCGAGGGCCAGGCCCGCTCCGCCGCTGACGAGGCGGTGGTGTGCCGTCGCCCGGCCGATCGTCTCGAGGTCGGCGTCGTCCACGGCGTCGACGACGAGGTAGCTCGACGGCGCGTCGTCGAGGGTCGATCGGAGCGCGTCGACCCCGGCGCGGACGTCGTCGAGAGGGACCTCGGTCACGGGGGTCGGTGTCTGGGGTGCGAGGAGGTCGCGCAGCCTCGAGCGCGTCATGGGCGTCAACGGGTGGTGACGCATCGACGAGTCCTCGAGGAGGTCGTCGCCGACGAAGAGGCGACCGTCGCGGACGGTGCGGCCGTTGGCGGGGAACGCGGGGACGACGATCGCCCGGTCGACCCCGAGCCGGTCGCGGAAGGCGTCGAGGACGGGCCCGATGTTGCCCTCGTCGGTCGAGTCGAAGGTCGAGCAGTACTTCAGGGCGAATCGTTCGGCGCCGGCCTCGACCAGCCAGGCCAGGGCGGCGGTCGACTGCTCGACGGCCTCGTCGACCGGGGCCGTGCGGGTCTTCAGGGCGACCACGACGGCGTCGACGCCCGCGTAGGTCGCCGGCTCGACGGCTGCGGGGTCGACGACGACCACCGTCTCGAGGCCGCGGCGGCGGAACCCCGAGGCGAGATCGGTGGCTCCGGTGAAGTCGTCGGCGACGGCACCTATCAACATGCGGGACCTCTCGGTGGCGGGCGGGCGGGCTCGCGGTGCTGCCGTGTCGGCGCCGCGAGCGTGGACAGTCTATGTGACTATTTGGTGCGATGTTTGACAATTTGATAAGTCTCGCTACAGTTGCCATGCTCGCCCGGGCCGCTCCTGGCCTCTTGAACGAACGGGAACAACGGTGATCCTCCACTCGACGACGTCTCGCGCGACTCCGGTCCGCGTCCTCCTCACCGGTGCGAACGGTGGGTACGGCCGCACGCTGCTCGACCAGCTGCGCCGTCTGCCCGACCTGACGGCCACGCAGCTCGTCGACCCCGACGTCGCCGGGGTGACGGCCATGCTCCACGAACTCGGCGTGCCCGCCTCGTCCGTCGCGACTCCGTCGACGGCAGCGGCCACCGCCGAGGCGGTGTCGGCCGGCTCGGTCGCCGTGATCGCCGACGCCTCGGCCGTCGACTGGGACGGTGTCGACGTCCTCGTCGAGGCCACCGGTCGCATCGAGGCCGGTCACCGCTATGCCGACACCGCTCTCGAGCGCGGCCTGCACGTCGTCATGGTCAGCAAGGAGGTCGAGTCCGTGGCCGGCGTGGCGTTGAGCGCCAAGGCCCGCGCAGCCGGCCTCCGCTACCTGCCCGGTGACGGCGACCAGCCCGCGAACCTGCTGCGTCTCGTCGCGTGGGTGCTCGAGTGCGGCTTCGACGTCGTGGCCCTCGGCAAGTCGGGTGAGTACGACCTCGCGTTCGACCCCGCCACGGGCGTCGTCGACCAGGCCGGCACGACCGTGGACGCTCCGGCCCTCGCGTCGTTGCTCGAGCTGGGCGACGACCCCCTGGCGACCGTCGAGGCGCGTGCCGCCGCGGTCGCCGGTCTCAAGCGGGCGGCGGCCGCCGACTCGTGCGAGATGAACGTCGTCTCGCTCTACACCGGCGCCCGCGCCGACGTCGAGGCCATGCACTACCCCGTCGCCCGCCCGGACGAGCTCGCCGACCTGTACACGGCACGCGAGGACGGCGGTCTGCTCGGCCGCACCGGCGTCGTCGACGTCTTCTCGATGCTCCGCCTGCCGGGCGAGGCCAGCTTCGCCGGCGGCGTCTTCGTGATCGTCCGCACCGGTGACCCCGTCACCTGGGAGACGCTGCGGGGCAAGGGACACGTCGTCAGCCGCGACGGTCGTCACGCCTGCATCTACTGGCCGTACCACTTCATGGGCGTCGAGACCCCGCTCAGCATCGTCGCCGCCGTCGACGGGACGTCGCGCCTGCCCGAGCCCCGGCAGCACACGGTCCTCGCGGCCCGGGCCGGCGAGGCCCTGTCGGCCGGCACCGCGTTCCGCGTCGAAGGCCACCACCACGAGATCGCCGGTGTCGCACCCGTGATCGTCGATCCCGAGGACGACGGGATCGCCCCCTACTACCTGCTCGGCGGCGCACGACTCGTGGCCGACGTGGCCCCCGGTGCCCTCGTGCGACTGGACGACCTCGCCGACGTGCCCGAGGCGGCGCTGGCGGCCTACCGGGCCGGGCTCGCGCTGGGTCGCTGACCCGCGCCTCCTCGGCTTTCCCTCCCCCCGACCCCGTGACACCCCGAACCAGGAGATCGACGACGATGCCCTTCACCCCCGACCCGACCGACCCGACCCCGGTGGCGACCTCATGAGCGTCGAGCTCGTCGCGCTGATCGTCCTCGTCGCCGTCTTCGCCCTCTCGGCGATCCGCAACGTGCACATGGGCGCCCTGGCGCTCGTCGCCGCCCTCCTGGTCGGCGTGCTCGTCGTCGGCGAGAGCCTCGACGACGTCCTCGGCGGCTTCCCGGTCGACGCCCTGCTGATCCTGCTCGGCATCACCTACCTGTTCGGCATCGCCCGCGAGACCGGCGTCGTGGACTGGCTGGTCGACCGCTCGGTCGGTCTGATCGGCGACCGCGTGGCGCTCATCCCCTGGGCGATGTTCGTCATCGGCACGCTCGTCGCGTGCCTCGGCACGTCGCACGCCGCCTTCACGATCGTGCCGATCGCGATGAGCCTGGCCCACAAGCACAAGATCCACTCGACGATGATGGGCATCGTCATGAGCTCGGCCATCGTGGGCGGTGCCCTGGCCCCGACGAGCATCAACGGCATCACGGTCATGACCGTGGCGCGTGCCTCGGGCATCCCCTACAACCCGGGTCTGATGTTCGGCCTCTCGGTCGGCGTGAACACGCTCGTCGTGCTGGTCGCGTTCTTCCTGTTCGGTGGTCGCGAGCTCATCGCCCGGACCCGGGCCGCGGGCGTCGCCCGGGCCACGGTGGCGGCCGGCGGCACCGGCGGAAGCGGCGGCACCTCCGTCACCGGTGGTGGGCACGGTCAGGGCGGCACCGCAGTCCTCACCGAGCCGGCCACCGCCACCCGACTCGGCGCCTACCAGCTCGTCGTGCTCGTGAGCATCCCGGTGCTGATCGTCGGCTTCTTCACGATCACGCTGCTCGACGTGGACCTCAACCTCGGTGCGGTCGCGCTGACGCTCGCCGTCTTCCTCGCCTTCCTCAAGCCCGACGTCGGTCGGGCGTCGCTGGCGCGCATCGACTGGAACACCATCCTGCTGCTCGGCGGCATCATCACCTACGTCGGCGTCCTGACGCGGCTCGGCGCCATCGACCAGCTCGGCGAGGTCGCCCGCTCGGTCTCGTCGCCGCTGCTCGCCGCGTTCGTCATCTGCGTGATCGCCGGCCTCGTGTCGGCCTTCGCCTCGACCATCGGCATCCTGGGCGCGCTCATCCCGCTCGCCGTGCCCCTGCTCGTCCCGGGCGGCGGACTCGAGATGACCGGCTTCATCTACGCCCTGGCGATCTCCGCCTCACTCGTCGACTGCGCCCCGTTCGGCACGACCGGCGCGACCATCGTCGCCTCGGGCGTCGAGGAGGACCGACCGCGCCTCTACCGCCACCTGACCCGATGGGGCCTCTCGATGGTGGTCATCGGACCGGTCGTCACGCTGCTGGCGTTCGTGGTGCCGTTCCTCTGGGCCTGATCGGTCGGGCCTGATCGGTCGGGCCTGACGGCCTCGAGGACGCAGGAGGCGCGGGTCGCGTGACCCGCGCCTCCTGCGTTTCCGTTTTTCTCGCGATGTCACCCAAACGGGGGAGGCGTGCTGCTCCGAAGACATGCCCGGGTGCCCCTGGGCGCCTCGTGCCCGACCGACCCCGTCGCGGCACGACGTCGGCGGCCCGAACCGCTGACACCGTCGGCGGCCCGAACCGCCGGCACCGTCGGGAGCCCGAACTCCCGGCACGGACTCTGGTGTCAAGGGCGACACCGGGGTCTGCGGGGGTCGAGGTCAGGTGCGGTCGAGAGCGAGCCGGAGTCGACGAGTCACACCCGGACCGCGCTCGAGTCCGGCCGTCAGGGTCGGACGGCGATCGAGGCGTGCCAGCGCGGAGAGCAGGCGACGCCTCTCGACGGCCGTCGCGCCGTCGCCGAGGCGGACGGTCCGGCCCACGGCCGTGCCGAGCAGGGCGATGTCGAGGAGATGGCGGTCGGGATTCGGGTCGTCGTTGACGAGAGCTGCCGCCTTGGCGAACAAGGCGCCTTGCAGCGTCGGTCTGAGAACCGTTCCGACGACACCGGCGACCTCGACCTGCACCGGCTCTGCCCGGTTCAACGCCCCTTGCGCGCCCGCGGACGCGATCGTCGTCCCACCCGAGGCACCTCGTCGGGAATCCGCTCGTTCGCCGAGGAAGCGCGGGATCAAGACGTCGATCTGCGCTCGGCCGTTCACCCATCGATGGTGGTGACCGGTCCACGACTCGCCGTTCGGCTCGTAGCCGAGGCCCGCGAGGCTGCTGGTGAAGTCGAAGAGCATCCGGGGATGTGCTCGGACGTCCAGCGCGGCGTCTGCGTCCTCGGTGGGACGGGACGCGGTGATCCCGTGCTCCCAGCACAACGAATGGACCATCTGGCCGCCCACGAGGCACCAACCGGTCGGCAGCCGCTGGTGGACGGCGAAGAGGGCATGCCAAGCGGCTGCCTGAGCCGGCGTCATGACGGGGGCGACGATCGTCATGTCAGGTGTTCGGCCACGAGTCGGCCGACCTGGGCCCTCTCGCGCGGCCCGGGACCCTGTGCGAGGTCCACGAGCAGGACCGCCAGCGGCACCGGATCACTCGGGCGGACGTCGTCGACGTGCAACAGGACGGTGGGCCGGTCGGAGGGTTCGAGGATGAAGTCGTCGAGCACGGCGTCGAGGTCGTCGGCGCCGATGTGGGCCTCGAGCATTCCGGCCGCTGCGATCCCGGCACGTGGGTCGCTGAACCCGGAGGGGACGACGCGGCCGTCGCCGGGGAGGTCGGCGACGTCGCTCGGGAGCCCGTCGAGTCGTAGGGGTCGCCGCGGTCGGAACCATGCCCAGATGAGATCGGCGGGGTCGGCGGCAGACCTCAACTCGTCGAGGTGCCTCGTGAGGCGCACTCTCTCGGTGGGCGTCAACCCGTCGTCGAGATCGTCGAGACGTGCGGACAGGGCCCTTTGCATGCGCAAACCGAGAGGGCGCCGAGCGACGGCCCGGTGTTCGAGTGAATCGTCGATCAGCCAACGCCCCGCGACCCGTCGCGCGGGTAGTGCGCCGCACGCCGCCTGCGCCTGGACGCGGCGGACCGAGAGGCCGTTCTTGGCGGCGTAGTCAGCGACACTCTGTTCGGGCATGCACACAAGGGTACGCCAGGACGTAGGGAAGTGTAAACAGGAAGCGGAGTCGCGGGCCTCACCCGCGCGGCGGCCCCGTCGTCCCGCGCACCACGAGCCGGGTCGGCAGCTGCACCTCGGGCGCGGCCGGCTCGCCGCCCTCGAGCATCGTGAAGAGCATGCCCGCCGCCGCGCTGCCGAGCCGCTGCATGGGCTGCTGCACGGTCGTCAACGGCGGCGACTCGCGCGACGCCTCGGGGATGTCGTCGAACCCGACGATGCTGAGGTCGTCGGGCACGCGCAGGCCGAGGTCGAGGGCGGTGCGCAGCAGGGCGATGGCCGAGAGGTCGTTGGCGGCGAAGACGGCGGTCGGCCGGTCGGCACTGGTGAGCAGGGAGCGGGCCGCCTGCCGCGAGGCCGTCAGTTCGAAGTCGCCGTTGCGGGTCAGGCCCGGGTCGCGTGTGATGCCGGCCGCCCGCAGCGCCTGCACGTAGCCCGCCTCGCGCAACGACGCCGACCGCAGGTCCGGGCGCCCGGCCAGGAAGCCGATGCGCCGGTGGCCCAGGCCGAGCAGGTGCTCGACGGCGAGCAACGCGCCGCCGCGGCTGTCGGCCTCGACCGACGGCAGGTCGGTGCGTCCGGTGTGCGGGTCGACGGCCACCACGGGGATGCTCGCGGCCGTCGTCAGCACGGACGGCGTGACGAGGATCGCGCCGTCGATCAGCGTGCCGCTCAACCGGCTGAGCGATCGACGTTCCCATCCGGTGTTCTCGCCACGGTGCGCCCCGCTGTAGGCCAGCAGGTCGTACTCGGCACCGCGTGACCGCACGGCCGCCCCGACCCCCTTGAGGACCTCCGAGCTGAACGGCTCGAAGTCGGCGACCAGCACCCCGATCACGCCGGTGCGGCGGGCCCGCATGCTGCTGGCCACCAGGCTCGACTCGTAGCCGAGCTCGTCGACCGCCGCCATGACGCGCTCGATCGCCTGGGCCGAGACGCCGTAGCGCCCGTTGACCGCCTTCGACACCGTCGCGACCGACACCCCGGCCGCCCGTGCCACGTCGTGGATCGTCACCCGTGCCGTCATCACGTCGGCAGCCTAGCCTGACGGAAATGGTTTTCGAAAACGTTTGACACCGCCCCGGACATTTTTGACACTGAGGCCATGCCGCGCATCGGAGCACGGCACGCTCGGCCGACCACGGCCGCTCAACGAAGAGGAAAAGGTGGAACCATGACCACATCTCGACGGCTCCTGGCCGGGTCGGCGGCCCTGCTGATCGGAGCGGGACTGCTGACCGGCTGCAGCACCGGGGGCGGAAGCGGGTCGGACGACGGCACGCTTACGCTCTGGCAGAACTCGACGACCGGCCCCGGCCAGGACTTCTGGACGGCGACCGCGGCCGACTTCGAGAAGGCCAACCCGGACGTGAAGATCGACGTCCAGACCGTGCAGAACGAGGACTTCGACAGCAAGCTCCAGACCGCCCTCAACTCGGGCGACGCCCCCGACGTGTTCCTCCAGCGGGGCGGCGGCAAGCTCCAGGCGATGGTCTCGGCCGGACAGGTCAAGGACCTCACCGACGTCATCTCGGACGACGCGAAGCAGGACATCAGCGAGGGCACCTTCGGGTCGGGTTCGGTCGACGGCAAGGTCTACTCGATGCCCGTCGCCGTCCTCCCCGGGGGCTTCTGGTACAGCCAGGACCTCTTCGACGCGGCCGGCATCACCGAGGCCCCGAAGACGATGGACGAGCTCGACGAGGCCGTCACCGCCCTCAAGGGCTCGGGCGTCTCGCCCGTCGCGCTCGGCGGCAAGGACGCCTGGCCCGCCGCGCACTGGTACTTCTTCTTCGCGCTCCGCTCGTGCAGCTCGGACGTGCTCGAGAAGGCCGCGACCGACCGCGACTTCAGCGACGACTGCTGGGTCAAGGCGGCCGAGGACCTCGCCGACTTCCGCGACACCGAGCCCTTCAACGACGGGTTCCTCACGACGGCCGCCCAGCAGGGTGCCGGCAGCTCGGCCGGTCTGATCGCCAACCACCAGGCGGGCATGGAGCTCATGGGTGCCTGGAACCCCGGCGTCATCGCCTCGCTCACGCCCGACCAGCAGCCGCTGGCCGACCTCGGCTGGTTCCCCTTCCCCGCCGTCGACGGCGGTGACGGCGAGGCCGGCGCCATCATGGGCGGGGTCGACGGGTACTCCTGCTCGGCCGGTGCGCCCGACTCGTGCGTCGACTTCCTGAACTACCTGGCGACCCCCGACGTGCAGACGGCGTACTACAAGGCCTTCAACGCGCCTCCCGTCAACACGGTCGCCCAGGAGGCCGTCACCGAGCCCTACCTGCAGGACGTGCTCAGCGCCTACAACGACGCCCCGTTCGTCTCGCAGTGGCTCGACACCGTCTACGGCCTGAACGTCGGCAACGCGATGAACGTCGCCGTGGTCGACCTGCTCTCGGGCGACGGCACGCCCCAGCAGTTCGTCGACGCCGTCGACGCCGCCGCCAAGAAGGCGTAGAGGTCGGATCGTGAGTCTCCGCGAACCCTCCGTGCGGCCCGCCGCACCCTCGCGGCCTCACGCCACCGCCGGGGGCGAGGCACTCGCCTCGCCCCCGGCGGCCTCCCGGGCCGTGTCCCGGAAGGGGCGTGGCGCCCGCGGCCTCGAGATCGCCCTGCTCGTCGGCCCCGCCCTCGTGGTGTTCCTGGCGTTCGTGGTCTTCCCGATCGTGATGGCCGCCTACTACGGCTTCTTCAGCTGGTCCGGCTTCGGCCCGCCGACCGACTTCGTCGGGTTCCGCAACTACGTCACGATCTTCCAGGACCCGACCTTCCTCGACGCGTTGCGGCACAACGCGACGATCGTCGTGCTCTCGCTCGTGCTGCAGGGCCCGGTCGCCATCGGACTCGCGTTGCTGCTCAACCGCAAGCTGCGCGGTCAATCGCTGATCCGCGTGCTGATCTTCGTGCCGTACGTCATCAGCGAGGTCGTCGTCGGCACGGGCTGGAGCCTCATGCTCCAGGGCAGCGGCGCCGTCAACGACCTGCTCACCAAGGTCGGCCTCGGCTCGCTCGCCACCGACTGGCTCGCAGACCCCAGCATCGCCATCTGGACGCTGCTGGTGATCATCACCTGGAAGTACGTCGGCTTCGCCGTCATCCTCTTCCTCGCCGGTCTGCAGGGCGTGCCCGAAGAGCTCAGCGAGGCCGCGGCCATCGACGGCGCGAGCTGGTGGCAGATCCAACGCCGCATCACGCTGCCGCTGCTCGGCCCGACCCTGCGCATCTGGGCGTTCCTGTCGATCATCGGCTCGCTGCAGCTGTTCGACCTCGTCTACATCATCTGGGGTCAGTACATCGCGGCGACCGCCGGCACCTCGACCATGGCGACCTACATGGTCGCGAACGGCCGCACCTCGGGCAGCTACGGCTACGGCAACGCCGTCGCGGTCGTGCTGTTCCTCATCTCGCTCGTCGTCGCCCTCGTCTACCAGCGCTACGTGCTGCGACGCGACACGGCCGGCGCCGTCACGACCTCGGCAACCACCGCAGGAGAAGAACGATGACCGCCTCGACCCTCACCGCGCCTCCTCGGGGCCGCGGGCCCGCCGCCACCGGCGACCGACCGCCCAAGCGCAGGAGGCGCGGCATCGCCGATCCCGGACGCGGCGTCGCGTACGTGGTCGCGGCGGTCGTCATCGTGGCGATGCTCGCGCCCGTCGCGTTCATCGTGATCGGCGGCTTCCGCACCAACGCGCAGATCACGACGGACCCGTCCGGGTTCCCCAGCCCGTGGCAGGTCGGCAACTACCTGGACGTCCTGACCGGCGGCACGTTCTGGCGACAGGTCGGCAACTCGCTGATCTCGGCCGGGGCGACCACCATCGGCACGGTCGCGCTCGGCCTGGCCGCCAGCTACGTGCTGGCCCGGTACCGCTTCGCCGGTCGCGGGGTGCTCTACGCGCTGTTCGCGGCAGGGCTGATGTTCCCGATGACCGTCGCGATCACGCCCCTGTACCTCGTCATCCGCGACCTCGGGCTGACGAACTCGCTGGCCGGCGTCATCTTGCCGCAGATCGCCTTCGCCCTGCCGACGACGATCATCATCCTCGTGCCGTTCCTCCGCGCGATCCCGGACGAGATCGAGGAGGCCGCGTTCATCGACGGCTGCAGCCGCCTCGGCTTCTTCTTCCGCATGGTGGTGCGGCTGTCGCTGCCCGGCGTGATCACCGTGGGCATCCTCGCGTTCATCGGCGCCTGGAACTCGTACCTGCTGCCGTTGTTCATCCTCAACGACCCGTCGACGTTCACGCTGCCGCTCGGCGTGCAGGCGTTCTCGTCGCAGTACTCGGTCGACACGGCCCGGGTGCTCGCCTTCACGGCGCTGTCGATGCTGCCCGCGTTGATCTTCTTCAGCCTCTTCGAACGCCGCATCGTCGGGGGGCTCACCGGGGCGGTCAAGGGATGACCGCCACCGACACCGTCACAGACCAGGAGGCGCGAGCCGACATGACCGACACCGCTCACCGACCGCAGGCCCTCACGGTCGGCGAACCCCGCGCCTCCGACCGGGTGGCGTCGCTGCTGGCCGAGATGACCCTCGACGAGAAGCTCGCCCAGTTGGTCGGCTGGTGGGTCGACCAGGGAGCCGAGAACGTCGCCCCGATGCAGGGCGAGATGGCGACGTCGGGCGACTACGTCGAGGCGACCCGGCACGGGCTCGGCCACCTGACGCGGGTCTACGGGACCAGGCCGGTGGACCCGGTCGAGCGCGCCTCCTGGTTGTGGCGCGAACAGCGCCGTCTGCGCGACGAGACCCGGCTGGGCATCCCCGCGCTGGTGCACGAGGAGTGCCTGACCGGACTCGCCGCCTGGCAGGCCGCGACGTTCCCGACGCCGCTCGCCTGGGGTGCCTCGTTCGACCCCGAGCTGGTCGAACGCATGGCCCGACTGATCGGCGGATCGATGCGCGACCTCGGCGTGCACCAGGGCCTCGCGCCCGTGCTCGACGTCATCCGCGACACCCGGTGGGGTCGGGTCGACGAGTGCATCGCCGAGGACCCCTACGTCGTCGGCACGATCGGCACCGCCTACGTGAAGGGGCTGCAGGCGGCCGGCGTGCACGCGACGCTCAAGCACTTCGTGGGCTACTCGACCTCGGCGGCGGGGCGCAACCACGCGCCGGCGCAGGTCGGGCCGCGATTCGTCGAGGACGTGCTGCTGCCGCCGTTCGAGATGGCCGTCCTCGACGGCGGGGTGCGGTCGGTGATGAACTCGTACGCCGAGATCGACGGGGTGCCGGTCGCCGGGACGCCGTCGTACCTGACCGACGTGCTGCGCCGGCGGTGGGGGTTCGACGGGGTCGTCGTGTCGGACTACTTCTCGGTGGCCTTCCTGCAGGTGATGCACGCGGTGGCGGCCGACCGGGGCGAGGCAGCGGCGCTGGCCCTCGAGGCCGGCATCGACGTCGAGCTGCCCACCGGTGACGCGTACCTCGAGCCCCTCGCCGAGCGCGTGCGTGCCGGAGAGGTCGACGAGGCGCTGGTCGACCGGGCGGTGCTGCGCGTGCTCGCCGAGAAAGAGGAGCTCGGGCTGCTCGACGAGACGTTCGAGACGCCGCCGCCGACCTCGATCGACCTCGACTCCGCCGAGCACCGGGCGGTCGCCCGTCGCCTCGCCGACGAGTCGGTCGTCGTGCTGACCAACGACGGGGTGCTGCCGCTGGTGCGGGGCGCCGCCGGCCCGGCCTCGGTCGCGGTGGTCGGCCCGAACGGCGACAGCGCCGAAGCCCTGATGGGTTGCTACTCGTTCGTCAACCACGTGCTGGCGCACCACCCCGGCGTGCCGCTCGGCATCGGGCTGCCGACCGTCGCCGAGTCCCTGCGCGCCGAGCTGTCCGCGGCCGACGTCGTGGTCGAGGCCGGGTGCGACGTCGAGGGCGACGACCGGTCACGGATCGCCGCCGCGGTCGACGCCGCCCGCGGTGCCGAGGTGGCCGTCGTGGTCGTCGGCGACCGGGCCGGCCTGTTCGGGCGGGGCACCGTCGGCGAGGGCAACGACGTCGAGAGCCTCGAGCTGCCCGGGGTGCAGCGCGAGCTCGTCGAGGCCGTCGTCGCCACGGGCACTCCCACCGTCATGGTCGTGCTCTCTGGGCGGCCGTACGCCATCGGCTGGGCGGTGTCGGGTGCGGGGGCGCCGGCCGCCGTCGTCCAGGCGTTCTTCCCGGGGGAGGAGGGCGGTGCCGCGGTCGCCGGCGTCCTGACCGGCAGCGTCGAGCCGTCCGGGCACCTGCCCGTGTCGTTGCCGCGCTCGGCCGGGGCGCAGCCGTTCTCGTACCTGCACCCGGTGCTCGGTGGCCCGTCGGAGGTGACGAGCGCCGACAGCACGCCCGTGCTGCCGTTCGGGCACGGGCTGTCGTACACCTCGTGGCGTCGCTCCGACCTGGTCGTCGACTCGGCCGAGGTGCCCGCGGGCGGCTCGTTCGTCGCGTCGGTGACGGTGGCCAACACGGGCGACCGCCCCGGCACCGACCTCGTGCAGCTCTACGCGCACGACGTCGTGGGCTCGGTCACCCGGCCCGTCGCGCAGCTGCTCGGCTACGCGCGCGTCGCGCTCGACCCCGGTCAGGAGGCGCGGGTCGTCTTCCGCGTCCCCACCACCCGTCTGGCGCTGACCGACCGGCAGCACCGACGGGTCGTCGAGCCCGGTGACGTCGAGCTCTGGGTCGGCGGCTCGTGCGCCGAACGCGAGACCGAGGCGGCGGTGCGCCTGACGGGCGACGTGTACCCCGTGACGATCGCCGACGAGCGGATCGTGGGCGTCGAGATCGGGACGCGCGCCGGGCGCTGACCCGCGCCTCCTCGGGTGGCCGGCCCGCGCCTCCTCGGGTCGCCGGCCCACGCCTCTTGCGCCCCGAACCCCGTTCACGAAGATGAACCCCGTTTTCTCGTGGTTCGTCTTCGTGAACGGGGTTCGTCGCGTCGCAGGAGGCGCGGCGCGGGACGGCAGGAGGCGCGGCGCGGCCGCCACGGTCAGGGCGCAGTAAGGCGACATGTGTAGCCTTACGGCGAGTCGCGCACGGTCGCGCGACCACTGGCCCGGCGCCGCGTCGGGCCTCACCGAACGAGAGAACCGGAGCCCGTCCCATGGAGCGTTTCACCGACAAGGTCGTCCTCATCACCGGCGGAGGGTCGGGCCTCGGCCGGGCCGCCGCCGTCCGCGTCGCGAGCGAGGGCGCGAAGCTCGCCCTCGTCGACGTCTCGGAGAAGGGCCTCGCCGACTCGCAGGCCGCCGTGCTCGAGGCCGTTCCCGGGGCCGAGGTGCTGACCGTCGTCGCCGACGTGTCGAGCGAGGACGACGTCGCGCGCTACGTGTCGGCGACGGTCGAGCGCTTCGGGCGCATCGACGCGTTCTTCAACAACGCCGGCATCGAGGGGAAGCAGAACCTCACCGAGCGGTTCGGCGCCGACGAGTTCGACAAGGTCGTCTCGATCAACCTGCGCGGGGTGTTCCTCGGTCTCGAGAAGGTGCTCGGCGTCATGCGTTCGCAGGGCGACGGCGGTGCCGTGGTCAACACCGCGAGCGTCGGCGGCATCCGCGGCGTCGGCAACCAGTCGGGCTACGCCGCGGCCAAGCACGGCGTCGTCGGTCTGACCCGCAACTCGGCCGTCGAGTACGGCGAGTTCGGCATCCGCGTCAACGCGATCGCCCCCGGCGCCATCTGGACGCCCATGGTCGAGGCCTCGATGCGTCAGATCGACGCCGAGAACCCTGAGAAGGCCGCCGAGCAGTTCATCCAGATCAACCCGACCAAGCGCTACGGCAAGGCCGACGAGATCGCCTCGGTCGTCGCCTTCCTTCTGTCGGACGACGCCACCTACGTCAACGCGGCCGTCGTGCCCATCGACGGCGGGCAGTCCGCGAAGTATTGAGGTACGCGCGGGGGCGTCGTGAGTCGCCGGCCCGCACCTCCGCCGGTCGCCGACCCGCGCCTCCTGCCGCCTCGCACCCGGTTCCGAACCATGCACCCCGTTCCTTCTGGGTGCATCGTTCGGAACCGGGTTCTTCGTCGCGCTGCAGGCCGGCAGGGGGCGGCACCGGGCCGGCAAGAAGGCCACCGGGCCGGCGCGGAGGTCCAGAGCAGGAGGCGCGCCGCGCGTCAGCCGGTCGACTCGCGTTCGTGCACGCGCACGGCTCCGTAGGTCACGCCCGCCGAGGTCGAGCCCCCGATCGCGTCGACCAGGTGCTGGGCGGCCGCCCGGCCGAGCTGTTCGAGGTTCATGTCCACGCTGGTCAGCGTCGGGCGTGACTCGCGGACGAGGACGTCCCAGTTGTCGAAGCCCATGACGGCGACGTCGCCCGGCACCGACCGGCCCTCGTCGCGCAGCGCGTCGAGCACGCCGCGGGCGATGTGGTCGCTGCCCGCGACGATCGCGTCGACGGTCTCGTCGCCCCGGACGAGGAGGCGCGCGCAGTCCCGCCCCCAGGCCTCGCCCCACTGCCCGTACAACGAGGCACCGCCGACGAGCTCGAGCCCGGCGGCCTGCGTGGCGGCCAGCACCCCCGCCGCCCGGTCGCGTGAGGCGGCGTACGACGACTCGCCGTTCACGAGCGCGATGCGCCGCCGACCCTTGGCGATGAGGTGCTCGGCGGCGAGACGGCCGGCCTGCACGTTGTCGGGGGTGAAGGACGCGTCGGTCGGGTCGGTCGACGGCGCGTAGACGTAGACCACCGGCACGTCGGCGAGGACGGGAGCCGGGGGGCGGGGGTTGGTGGTGCGGCCCACGATCAGGAGCCCGTCGACGCGTCGGGTGAGCAGGTTCTGCAGGTGCAACTGCTCACGCAGGGCGTCGTCGCGGGCGTCGGCCAGCAGCACCGAGAGCGACCCCGAGCCGAAGGCGTCCTCGGCGCCGAGCAGCACGGGCAGGACGAAACGGTTGTCGAGGTCGCTCGTGACCATGCCGATCGTGCCGGTGCGCTGGGAGTTGAGGGCCTGGGCGAAGAAGTTCGGGGTGAACGAGAGGGCGGCGGCGGCCTCTCGCACCTTGACGCGCGTGCTCTCGCGCACCTGGGCCCGCCCGTTGAGGGCCTTCGACGCGGTCGCCACCGAGACGCCGGCGGCCCGGGCCACGTCCGCGAGCGTGACGGGCGCCCCCGTCCCTCGACCACCGCTGCTCGTACCCATGTAGCGAAAATAGTTCACGAACGTGTTGACAAGCAACTGTGCCAAATGTAACTTTCAACCCGAAACCGGTTTCGGTTACAACTTCTCGACGACGAGACGGTCGCGCACCGGCATCCCCCTGCACCGCGCGGCGCTCTCCGAACGAGGAACCCGCAGCATTCAGAGAGGAATTCCTGTGATCTCGTTCATCTGCAGCAAGAAGACGGCCGTCGCCGTCGTGGGTCTGGCCGCCGTGTCGCTCGCCCTGACCGGGTGTGCCGGTGGCTCGTCGGGCGGCAGCAGCTCGGCCGCGTCGGGGACGTACACCTTCTGGGACCCGTACCCGCAGTTCGACGACTCGTCCGACTGGGCGAAGCTGGTGCAGGCCTGTGGCACCGAGGCCGGCGTCACCGTCGAACGCACCGGCTACGACACCTCCGACCTGACGAGCAAGGCCCTCCTCGCCGGCCAGCAGGGCAACTCGCCCGACCTGCTGCTCGTCGACAACCCCGTCGTCTCGACGCTGGCCGAGGCGGGCCTGCTGACCGACACCGACGAGACCGGTGCCGACACCTCGGACATCGAGCAGAACATCCTCGCGGCCGGACAGATCGACGGTGCGACGTACGGGGTGCCCATCGGCGCCAACACCCTGGCGCTGTACTACAACAAGACCGTCCTCGACGCGGCGGGCGTCGACCCCGCGTCGATCACCGACTGGGACACCCTGACCTCGGCCCTCGAGAAGGTCTCGGCCTCCGGCGGCAAGGGCATCACCTTCTCGGCCATCGGCACCGAAGAAGGAAGCTTCCAGTTCTTGCCCTGGTACTGGGGGTCCGGTGCCGAGCTGACCGACCTCTCGTCCGACGACGCCGTGTCGGCGCTCGACCTCTGGACCGGGTGGGTCGAGGACGGCTACGCCCCGAACTCGGTCATCGGCAACACGCAGACCACGAGCTGGCAGGAGTTCCTCACGGGGGAGTACGCCTTCGGCGAGAACGGCACCTGGCAACTGGCCGGCGTCAAGGACTCGGGCATCGACTACGGCATCATCTCGATCCCCGCGAAGGACGGAGGCGCGGCACCGGCCCCCACGGGCGGTGAGTTCCTGACGGTCCCCGTCCAGAGCGACGACGCCCGGTACGACGTCAGCGAGAAGATCCGGGCGTGCCTGACGAGCACCGACAACCTCGTGGCCACCGACACGACCCTGTCTTACGTCGCGCCGACGAAGGACGCGCAGGAGCAGCAGGTGCAGGCCGACCCCGACCTCGAACCGTGGGTCACCGCCGTCGGCGATGCCAAGGGGCGCACGAGCGACGATCTCGGCACCGAGTACCCGAAGATCTCGGAGCAGCTCTGGAAGGCCGTCCAGAACAGCCTCAGCGGGTCGTCGTCGGCCCAGGACGCCCTCGACGAGGCCCAGCAGGCCGCCGAGTCGGCCACGAAGTGACCGCCCGGGACGAGCGACCATGAGCACCGACATCCTCGAACGTCGTGAGGCCGTGCCCGACGGACGGTCGGGCGGGACGCACGTCCCGCCCGCCGGCCCCGGCCGCCCGAGGCGTCGCCGTCGCCCCGACGCGGGCCAGCTGACCGCCTGGGCCTTCATCGCCCCGGTCGTCCTCTACCTCGCGGTCTTCTACGCCTACCCGTTGATCCGCAACGTCGACCTGTCGGTCCGCGACTACACCGTGCGGTCGTTCATCGACGGCACGGCACCGTTCATCGGGTTCGAGAACTTCACCGACGTCTTCGCCAGCCCGACGTTCGGCCCGGCCCTCGTCAACACGCTGCTGTTCACGGGCGTCTCGATCGCGTTCCAGTTCTCGATCGGCATGGCACTCGCGGTCTTCTTCTTCCAGAGGTTCCCGCTGTCGTCGACGTTGCGCGCGTTGTTCCTCGTGCCGTGGCTGCTGCCGTTGATCGTCAGCGCGTCGACCTGGTCCTGGATGCTCAACAGCGAGAGCGGCGTCGTCAACTCGGTGATCGAGACCTTCGGCGGCAGCCAGGTCAACTGGCTCACCTCTCCGCAGTGGGCGTTGACGAGCGTGATCGTCGCCAACATCTGGATCGGCATCCCGTTCAACCTGGTCATCCTCTACAGCGGCCTGCAGAACATCTCGGGTGACCTCTACGAAGCGGCGGCGCTCGACGGCGCGAACGCCTGGCAGAAGTTCTGGCGCATCACGTTCCCGCTGCTGCGCCCGGTGTCGGCCATCACCATCCTGCTCGGCCTCGTCTACACGCTGAAGGTCTTCGACATCATCTGGATCATGACCCGGGGCGGCCCGGGCGACGCCTCGACCACCTTCGCCATCTGGTCGTACCAGTTGGGCTTCGGCTCGACCCTCCCGACCTTCGGCCCCGCGGCCGCCGTCGGCAACCTGCTGATCGTGCTGGCCCTGATCTGCGGATTCGTCTACCTGCGCGTGCAGAGGAAGCAGAGTCGGTCATGAGCGTCATCACCCGGAACCCCGCCCCGCGATCGGACGTGCGCCGCGCCTCCTCGCGGCGGGCCGGCCGGCGCAGCCTGGCCACGACCGTCCTCGGCGTCGTCTTCACGGCGATCATGTTGTTCCCCATCTACTGGATGATCAACGTCTCGCTGACGCCGACGGCGCAGATGCGGCAGAGCCCGCCGTCGTGGTTCCCGACGAATCCGACGCTCGACGGCTACGCGGCCGTCGTGTCCGAGCAGCTGCCCTACCTCGGCACGAGCCTGCTGGTCGGGCTCGGCACCGTCGTCGTGACGGTCGCCCTGTCGGCACCGGCCGCGTACTCGCTCGCCAAGCTGCGGCCCAAGGGGGGAGGCGCGCTCAGCTTCGTCCTGCTGGTCGCGCAGATGATCCCCCAGGTCATCATGGCGATGGGCTTCTACGCGATCTACCTCAACCTCGGCATCCTCAACGAGTGGTGGGGTCTCGTGATCGCCGACTCGACGCTCGCGGTGCCGTTCGGCGTGCTGATCTTCACCGCGTTCATGAGCGGCATCCCCGACGAGTTGCTGAGCGCCGCGAAGCTCGACGGGGCCGGCTCGTGGCGGACGTTCGTCTCGGTGGTGCTTCCGGTCAGCCGCAACTCGGCCGTCACCGTCGGGCTGTTCGCGTTCTTGTGGGCCTGGTCGGACTTCGTCTTCTCGTCGACGCTCAACAGCGGCGGCTCGGCCCAGACCATCACCCTCGGCATCTACCGCTACATCGGCAACAACAACCAGGAGTGGAACTCGATCATGGCGACCGCCGTGGTCGCGTCGATCCCCGCCACCGTCCTGCTCGTCGTCGCCCAGCGGTACGTCGCCGCCGGCGTCACCGCCGGTGCCGTCAAGGACTGAGCCGGCCTCCCCGAGCCGACAGCGCCTGGCCGACAGGACCGAACCGACATGACCACCACACATCCCGCGAGGAGCACGCCCGTGACCACCATCCACACCTCGACCGCACCGTTCTCGGGCCCGGTCCGGCCCGGCCGGTCGACCCTGACCCCGCTCGACTCGTCCGAGATCCGCCTGACCGGCGGGTACTGGGCCGAGAAGCAACGCCTGAACGCCGACGTCGTGCTGCGCCACTGCGAGGACTGGATGGAGCGCATCGGCTGGACGGGCAACTTCGACCGGGCCGCGTCCCATCAGGCCGGCTGGGTGCACGCCGGCATCGAGTTCGTCGACAGCGAGGTCTACAAGCTGCTCGAGGGCATGGCGTGGGAGCTCGGCCGATCGCACGACGCCGACCTCTCGTCGCGCTACGACCAGCTGGTGTACCGGGTCGCCTCGGCGCAGGACGACGACGGCTACCTGCACACCAGCTTCGGTCGTCCCTGGCAGCCCGCCCGCTACTCGAACCTCGAATGGGGCCACGAGCTCTACAGCTTCGGCCACCTCGTCCAGGCGGCCGTCGCGGCCGAGAGGACCGGCATCGAGAGCGCCCTGGTCGACGTCGCCCGCCGCCTGGCCGACCACCTCTGGGTCGAGTTCGGGCCCGACGGGCGGGTGGCGGTCTGCGGGCACCCCGAGATCGAGGTCGCGCTCGTCGAGTTCGGCCGCGCCCTCGACGAGCCCCGCTACGTCGAGCTCGCGCGCCTCTTCGTCGAGCGCCGCGGCCGCGGCCTGCTGGCGCCGATCGAGTACGGCCAGGAGTACTTCCAGGACGACGTGCCGGTGCGGGAGGCCGAGGTGCTGCGCGGGCACGCGGTGCGGGCGTTGTACCTGGCGGCCGGGGCCCTCGACGTGGCCGTCGAGACCGGCGACGACGAACTCGCCGACGCCGTCCGGCGGCAGTGGGAGGCGACCGTCGCGCGCCGCACGTACGTCACCGGCGGGATGGGCTCGCACCACCAGGACGAGGCGTACGGCGCCGACTTCGAGCTTCCGCCGGATCGCGCCTACTCGGAGACCTGCGCCGGCATCGCCTCGAACATGCTGTCGTGGCGCCTGCTGCTGCAGGACGGCGACCCGCGCTACGCGGACCTGATCGAACGCACGCTGTTCAACAACGTGATGGCCTCGCCCCGCGAGGACGGGCGTGCCTTCTTCTACACGAACACGTTGCACCAGCGCACCGACGGCGTCGCCCCCGACGAGGACGAGCTGAACGCCCGCGCCCTGTCGAGCCTCCGGGCGCCCTGGTTCGAGGTCTCGTGCTGCCCGACGAACGTCGCCCGCACGCTCGCGAGCGTCGAGTCGACCTTCGCGACCAAGACGCCGGCCGGGCTGCAGGTGCACCAGTACGGCGAGTTCGACGTCGACACCACCCTTTCCGACGGCACGCCGATCGCCCTGTCGGTGCGCAGCGGCTACCCCTACGACGGCGCGGTCCGCATCACCTGGCGCGACGACACGCGACGCGAGGTCGACCTCGACCTGCGCATTCCCTCGTGGGCGGGCTCGGCACGCATCGAGGCGCCCGGCCAGGCACCGTCCGTGCGGGACGGACGCTCGACGACCGTCCGGGGCCGGTTCGCGGCGGGCGACGTCGTCACGGTCGACCTGCCGATGCAGGCCCGGTGGAGCCTGCCCGACCCCCGGATCGACGCGGTGCGCGGCCAGGTCGCCGTTCAGCGCGGCCCGCTCGTGCTGGCGCTCGAGTCGACCGACCTGCCCGACGGCGACGTCAACGACGTGGTCGTCGACACCACGGTCGAACCGGTGACCACCGAGCGGGGTGCCACGGTCGAGGTGTCACGTCTGGCCGCGGCCACCGCCGACTGGCCGTACGGCGAGCCCGGCGACGCGACCGGCCCGCTCGGCGCGGTCGCCCTCGTGCCCTACGCCACCTGGGCGAACCGCGGGCCGTCGACCATGAGGGTCTGGCTGCCCGTTGCCCGGGTCGAGGGCTGACCCGCGCCTCCTGACGTCCCGCCCGTGAGGGCGGTGCGACCCGGTTCCATCCCTCGAAGAAAGCAAAGGAGCTTCTCTGTGAACCGAACGAAGATCACGACGGGACTGCTGGCGGCGACGGCGGTCCTCGCGGCGCTCGTCGCACCGGCGGCACCCGCAGAAGCGGCGGGCAACACGCTCGTCGTCGACGCCTCGACGAGCATCAGGCCCGTCACCCACGTCGGAGCCGGGGGGCTGTACGCCGTGGCGTCCGACACGACGCCGGCCCCTGGTCTGCTGACGCCGTTGCGGCTGAAGCAGCACACGCAGCCCGCTCCCGGCGTGCAGCAGCTCGGCAACGGTGCCACCGTGCCGACCGGCGACGTGCTGAAGACGGCGAACGCGTTCACCCGCGACGGTGCACAGTCGTACGCCCGCATGCCCGACGTCTACCCGGACTTCCCGTACCGCTGGATCAGCTGGCAGGACTGGACGCAGAAGATCGACACGATGGTCGGGGCCCGGGTCGCCGCGGCGGGCACGACGAACATCAACGGCTGGGAGCTGTGGAACGAGCCCGACGGCACCTGGGACACCGCGAAGGCGGGCCCGTTCCTCGACGGGTGGACCCGGACCTACCGCCAGGTGAAGCTGCAGGACACGGTGACGCCGATCGTGGGTCCGAGCTACAGCCGCTACTACCCCGACCGCATGCGCGAGTTCATGGCCAGGGCGAAGGCCGACGGCACCCTGCCGGACGTCGTCGTCTGGCACGAACTGGACGACGGCGGGTGGGCCGACGTCGACGAGCACGTGGCCGACTACCGATCGATCGAGCGTGACCTCGGCATCAGCCCGCGTCCGATCTCGATCAACGAATACGGTTCGCCGAACCAGGTCGACACCCCCAGCGTCGCGGCCCACTTCATCGCGCAGTTCGAGCGCACCGGCATCAAGGACGCCGAACGCGCGTACTGGTACGAATCCGGGACGGTCGGGGGACTCGTCTGGAACAACGCTCCGACCGGGTCGTACTGGCTCTACAAGTGGTACGGCGAGATGGCGGGCTCCATGGTCGACGTGACGCCCTCGGGCGATCTCGACGGGTTCGCCTCGTACGACTCGACCCGCGGGATCGTCAACGTCGCGTTCGGCGGGACGTTCGGTGACAACGCCGTACAGGTCAAGGGACTGGCCGGTCTCGGGTCGCAGGTGAGGGTGGCGGTGAACTACACGCCGCGCTCGGGACGCATGGCGAACGTCGCTGCCCCGACCCAGCTGTCGAGTACCACCGTCGGCGTCGTGAACGGGGCCGTCACCGTCCCCATCCCGAACCAGGACTACCTCGGCGCCTACCAGGTGGTCGTCACGCCCGCGTCGGGCCCGGCCACGAGCTACCAGCAGACCTACGAGGCCGAGAACGCGACGGTGGTCAACGCGTCGATCCTGTCGTCGTCCTCGGCGTCCAACTCCGGCTACGTGGGTCGCATCGACGGTCTGGGTGACGGCCGGTCGAACTCGTTCGTCGATTTCGTGGTCGAGGTCCCGACGGCCGGCAGCTACTCGTTGACGACCCGCTACGCGAACGGAGGTGCAGCGACGTCGACGCAGGGCCTCGCCTTCAACGGTGGTGCGTTCTCGACGGTGTCGTACGCACCGACGGGTGGCTGGGGGCGGTTCGCCACCTCGGCGGCCACACCCGTCACGCTCAAGGCCGGGGTCAACGTGATCCGTCTGGCGAAGGGTTCTCCGAACTTCGCCGGGGGCACCGGATTCGCCGAGCTCGACTCGATCACGGTGACTCCGCGGTAGCCGCCGGTAGGCCGCCGGGCTCCTGAGAAGGCCCGGCCGCCCGACAGCTCTTCCTGTCGGGCCGGGCGGTGCGTCACGGTCCCGTGCCGTGACGCACCGCCCCTCTGTGGTCGCGACCCGCGCCTCCTGCCGTTCCGGCCCCCGGGGCCGCGGACTCGGCACCGCGGACTCGGCGTCGCGGACTCGGCGCCGCGCTCGTCAGCGCAGGACGACGATCATCCGCTTCGAGACGCTGGCGGACACGTTGCCCGACCCGGCGTACGACGCGGACAGGACGTACGTGCCCCCGCGGGTGAAGGTCCCCACCGGCACGGTGACGCGTCCTGCTCCGTCGGCCGAGACGGTGGCGGTGCCGACGGTCCTGCCGCCCGAGGTCACGGTCACCGTGCCGGTGGGGCGGGGGACGCCGGGGGCCGACACCGTGACCGTGACCGTCGCCGCCTTGTTCTTGGTGATCGCCGTCGTCCCGCGGGTCAACGCGCTGGACGAGGAGGCCTTGTCGACGGTCACTCCGACGACCGACGAGTCCGACGCCGTCTGCGCGGACGTGGCAGGGACGAAGGAGGCGCGCAGCTGGTGGGTGCCCGCCGCGGTCGTCCCCGGCAGGGTCACCGTGGCGCGCCCGTCGGACCCGACCTTCGTGCTGCCGACGACGGCGGTGCCGTCCCGGAGCGTCACCGTCCCGCTCGGGGCCGAACCGTCCGACGCGACGATCTGGGTGGTCGTCGTGATCGGCGTGCTCGAACCATACGTCTGACGGGTGCGGTCGACGCTCAGTCGAGTGGTCGTCGTCGCGGCCGCGGGAGCCGACAGGGTCGGGGCCGGAGCGGAGACGGGCGCCTTGGCGGCCCTGCCCGCGAGGCTGACGTCGAGGACCGCCCCGCCCGACGGGGTCATGGAGCGGACCGTCACGGTGAAGCCGCCGTTCGCACTCGTGAACGACTCGCCCGCGTCGAGGTGCGTGTCGCGACGGCTGGGATCGCGCTTCGCGTCGAGGCCGACGGCCAGGGCGACGGTCGACACCGTGCTGCCCGCGAGGGTGAGCGGTCGGAGCACCCGGACGCTGCCGGTCGTCTTGTCGCTGGTGAGTGCGCACCGCGTGAAGCCCGATCCGACGAGGGCGCAGGACGGAGAACGTCCGCCGAACTCCGGGCTGGTCGCGTCCGTGCCGGTGGCGGTGCGGTACTCGACGTAGTAGTCCTGCCCGCTGACCGGGTCGACGACCTTGAGGGCGCGGCCCTTCGCGGCACCGTCGAGCGAGGAGACGGTGACCTGGCGGGTGGTGCCTGCCCCGGTGAGGGTGGTGACGTCGGTCAGGTAACCGGCGCGGACCTTCTGGACGGACGACAGGTGGGGGCGGGAGGACGAGACCGAGTAACCCATGATGTCGAGGAAGTCGCCGTACTCGAGCACGGGGCAGGCGGCGGGGGAGTCGGCCGACGTGGCGTAGCGGTAGTCGCTCGCGGCCCCGTCGAACGAGGTCGTGCTGCGGCACATGCCGGCGCCGGCGTGGCCGAAGCCGAGGTTGTGGCCGAACTCGTGCAGCAGGACCGGGACGCCGAGGGCGGTGCCCGCGCCGTACGAGCTGAAGACCTCGCCGCCGTCGCCGCCGACCGTGCCGAACGCCGTCGCCGTCGTGCCGCAGGTCTCGCGGCTGATGACGATCAGGTGCTCGTTGGTCCCGGCCCACGCGTACTTGGCGAACCGGCCCCCGAAGGCCGAGGTGTGGACCGTGTTGAGCACCGTCGCGGGGACGCACGAGGTCTGGTCGAGCGAGGTCGTCTCGATGCCCGCGAGCGTCACGTCGACCGTGTGCCCGGACTCCTCCCACCAGTAGTCGTGCAGCTGGGCGATCGCGGCGCGGATCGAGGCGTCGTCGGGCGGCGTGGCCGAGTCGTCCCCGGTCGCGGCCGTCACCGTGGCGAGGCTGACGTAGACCGGATGCGTCGTCACGCCGACGGCGGGCGACACCTCGTCGTCCGTCTGCGCCTTCAGGAGGGGAGCGGCGGGCACCTGCATCATGTCGTCCGATAGGTCGGCCGTCGCACCCGTCGAGGCCGAGGCGGTCGTGACCGGCGCGGCGCTCGCCGGGTCGGGCGCGGGGCTCGTCGCCTGCGCCGGCGCGGTGGCCAGGACGGTGAGAAGCAGGGCGGCGCTGGCGGCGGTCGCCGCGAGGCGGCGGATCGGGAACGAGGGCATGACGGACTCCGGGGATCTCGGAGGCGCGAGTCGTCACCGAGGATGTGCTGCTCCGTCGGACGTCGGGGAACGACGGAGGTGCTGCCGCCTCGGCGGACGTCGGGGAACGCCGAGGCGGCAGGGTTCGCCGGCGGACGTCGGGGAACGCCGGAGAGGTGACGGCAGCGAGCCGTCGGTGGGGGTTCATACCCACGAATGGAACTCAATCACCCCCGTCCGTCGGCTCGGACCCCCCGTACGAGTGGTCGGGCACCCCCAGAACAGGACCGTTCGGGATCTCCGTCGTCGCGCCTCCTGCCTGGGCGTCAGCCCTGACGGGCCGGGGGACGGGGTATATCGTCCGGGTATCGTTCGACCCCGTTCCACCCTCGAGAAGGAGAACACCATGAGCAGCACGTCAGCACCCGGCACCTTCGGATTCGGCACCGGCCTCGACGGCATGTGGCAGGCCATGGAGCAGCTCCGCACGACCTTCGACCGCCGCGAGGGCACCCGCGCCCCCCGGGGCGAGGTGCGTGCCGCGATCCTCGCGCTGCTGGCCGAACGTCCGATGCACGGCTACCAGATCATCCGCGAGATCGACGAGCGCAGCGGCGGCGACTGGAAGCCCAGCGCCGGGTCCGTGTACCCGACGCTGCAGCTGCTCTCCGACGAGGGGCTCGTCGCCGCGGAGGAGACCGACGGTCGCAAGGTCTACTCGCTCACCGAGGCCGGCCGCGCCGCCGCCGGGGTCGACCCGTCGGCACCGTGGGAGCCCGAGCGCTCCGCCACCGGCGACCGGTTCCGCGCCCTGCCGAAGGCCGGCGTCGAGCTGGCCCGCGCCACGGCGCAGGTCGGCCGGACGGGCTCGCCCGAGCAGGTCGACGAGGCGGTGGCGGTGCTCGACGAGGCCCGTCGTCGCATCTACTCGATCCTCGCCCGAGACTGACGAGGGTGGCGTCGACCGACCCCTCCGCGTCCAGTCCACCGGTGCGTGACCGGGCCGGTCGCGCGCGCTACCGTCGCATCCTGCGGTTCGCCTCTCGGCACCTCGCCGTCACCTGGTGGTTCGAACTCGTCCTGCCCCGCTTCGGCCTGCGGGGTCTGGCCGAGCGGACCCGGGCCCGGCGCATGCGGCGATTCGCCCGGGGATTCCACGCGCTCGCACTCGACCTCGGCGGCCTGATGATCAAGGTCGGCCAGTACCTGTCGTCACGCCTCGACGTGCTGCCGCCCGAGATCACGAAAGAACTCGAGGGGCTGCAGGACGAGGTCACGCCCGTCCCCTTCGCGGGCATCCGCGCCCTGGCCGAGGCCGAACTGCGCCGACCCCTGGGGCAGGTCTTCGCGACGGTCGCCGAGACTCCCATCGCCGCCGCGTCGCTCGGCCAGGCGCACCGCGCGACGCTCGGGCCCGCCGACGCCGCCGACACGGGCCTCACCGACGTCGTGCTCAAGGTGCAGCGGCCCGGCATCGACGCCGTGGTCGACGTCGACCTGGCGGCACTCCGTCGCGTCGGCGGCTGGCTCAGCCACGTCCGACTGGTGTCGGACCGGGTCGACGCCCCCGCCCTGGTCGAGGAGTTCGCGCGCACCAGCCTCGAGGAGATCGACTACCTCAACGAAGCCGCCAACTCGGCCCGGTTCGCCGCCGACTTCGCCGACGACGACCGCGTCAGCGTGCCCGACGTCGTGTGGGAGCGCACCACGCGTCGCGTCCTCGTGCTGGACGACGTCTCGGCGATCAAGATCACCGACGTCGACGCGCTCGCCGCGGCCGGCATCGACCCCGCCGAGGTCGCGCCCGTCTTCGCCGAGGTGATGTTCGACCAGCTCTTCACCCACGGGTTCTTCCACGCCGACCCGCATCCCGGCAACATCTTCGTCACGCCCGTGCCCGACGCGGTCGACGGACAGCGACCGTGGAAGCTCACCTTCATCGACTTCGGCATGATGGGCGAGGTGCCGGCCGGCACCCGGACGGGCCTGCGCAAGCTGCTGATCGCGGCGGCCTCCCGCGACGGCTCGGGCATGGTCAACGCCATGCGCGACCTCGGCGTGCTGCTGCCGAGCGCCGACACGCTCGGGCTCGAGCGGGCCGTGACCGCCACCTTCGCCCGGTTCGGCGGCATGGGGTTCGCCGAGCTCCGTCAGGTCGACCCGCGCGAGTACCGCGAGTTCGCCGGGCAGTTCGGCGACCTCATCCGGTCGTTGCCGTTCCAGCTGCCCGAGGACTTCCTGCTCGTCCTGCGGGCGATGACGCTGACCTCGGGGGTCGCCAGCGCGCTCGACCCCGCCTTCAACCTGTGGGACTCGGTCGAGCCGTACGCGGCCCAGCTGATCCGCGACGAACGGGGCAACGCGGTGCAGGACGTCACGCGCCGCACCCTCGACGCCGCCACGGTGGCCGTGCGCCTGCCCGGCCGACTCGACCACCTCGTCACGCGCCTCGAGGACGGCACTCTCGAGGTGGGCAGCCCCCGGATCGAGCGCCAGTTGACGCGCATCGAACGGACCGCCCGGCGCGTGGTCTCGGCCGTGCTCTTCGCGGCCCTGCTCATCGCCGGAGCGGTCCTGCGCAGCGGGGACGACGTGGTCGGCACGGTGTTGATGGTCACCTCGGCCGTCCCGCTGCTGCACGCGCTCTTCGCGGGTCGCGGCCGCTGAGGCAGGGTCGGGTCGATCCGGCGGGGTACGAGGTGATCCCCCTCACTGGGGACACGACGACCCTCACCGAGATGACGATCCGTCGGTACCTTCGCCCCATCGGCACCGTGCCGAGACGTCCGAGCCCCCTCCCGACAGGCATCACGGGGGCCTCGGCGCCCCCACCCGAAGGACTCCCCGACATGTCCCGATCGATCAGTCGCGCCCGCTGGACGCGCCGTGCCCGCTGGGCCGCCGTGCCCGTCGCCGTCATCGCCTCCGGCGCCATCATCTCGACGGCGTCGTACTCGGCCTTCTCGGCCACCACCTCCAACCCGACGAGCAACTGGTCGACCGGCACCGTGCAGCTCACGGACGACGATTCCGACGTCGCCCTGTTCTCGGCCTCGAACCTGATGCCCGGTGACGCCGGGACGAAGTGCATCACGGTCACCTCGACGGGCAGCCTGCCCGCGGCCGTCCGCCTCTACGGCACGGCCGCGACCACGACCAACTCGCTGTCGTCGTACCTCGACCTGACGATCCAGCAGGGGTCGGGAGCCTCGAGCGCCTCGTGTGACGGCTTCACCCCGGCGAGCCAGGGCGCCCAGGTCTTCTCGGGCACGCTGGCCGACTTCGCGAGTCAGCGGACCGGCTACGCGAACGGCGCCCCGACCTGGTCGCCGACCGGGACGACCAGCGAGTCCCGCTCGTTCAAGTTCTCGTACACGCTCAGCCAGTCCACCCCGAACACCGGTCAGGACTCGCGCGCGGCGATCGCCTTCACCTGGGAGGCCCAGACCCGCTGACGCGGGAGTCGACGCCCGAGCCGGAACACGCCCTCATGACGACCGTCGCGACCTCCACCGTCGCCACCACCCCGCAGGTCCGCTCCGACCTGTCGTTCTGGGCTGCGCTGTGCCTGGCGACGGTCGCGCGGGTCGTCCTGACGACGGTCGTGTGCCTCCTGCTCTGGGCGGCCGTCCCGGCCCTTTGGGGCTGGTCGCCCACGACCGTGGTCTCGGGGTCGATGGCGCCCGCGATCGCCGCCGGGGACGTCGTGGTGGCGATGCCCGTGGACACCGCCGACCTCGCTGCGGGGCAGGTGTTGCTGGTCGACGACCCGGACCGCGCCGGAGAACTGCGGTTGCACCGACTGGTCGACACGACCGACGACGGCTCGCTGCGACTGAAGGGCGACGCCAATGCCCAGGTCGACTCCAGCCTCGTGTCGGCCGAGACCGTGCACGGCGTCGGGGTCCTGCTCGTCCCGTCGATCGGATCGTCGATGCTCTGGCACGGCGGCGACCGCGTCCTGGGCGTGCTCGTCGTGTCCCTCGTGGTGCTGCTCCTGCTCGCGGCGACGCGGCTCGAGCCGGCGAGCGAGGACGTCGCCGACCCGCTCGCCCTCTCCCGCCACCGCGCACCCACGCACCCGACGGGGCGGTCCCGCGCCGTCCGGGTCTCGGGTCTCGTGCTGGCCGTGGTCGCCGGGGTGGCCGTGCTGTTCCTCGTCGTCGGCTCGAGTCACGCCGCGTTCTCGGCCACCACGTCGGCGTCGAGCGCCCTCGCAACGGCCCGGTTCACCTGTCTCGATCGTCCGGTGGCGGCGCAGGCACGGTTCGCCTACCAGTTCAACGACGGCGTCGGCACGACCGCGCGCGACAGCAGTGGCAACGGACGATCGGGGACCCTCACCCGCGGGGCCACGATCGCCAGCGGCACGTGCGCCGGCGACGGCCCCCACCTGCGGCTCGACGGCGTGAGCGGCCAGGTCACGACGGGGCAGATGATCGACGGCCCACAGGTCTTCACCGTCGAGACCTGGTTCCGCACGACCACGACGACGGGGGGCAAGCTGATCGGCTTCGGGAACAGCCAGGCGGGATCGTCGGGCCAGTACGACCGCCACCTCTACCTGACCGACAGGGGCACGCTGATCTTCGGCGTCTACAGCGGCGGTTACTTCAGCGTGGAGAGCCCGGCGGCCTACACGGACGGTGCATGGCACCTGGCGACGGCGACCCTGAGTCCGTCGGGCATGGCCCTCTACGTCGACGGCACGCGGGTCGGTTCGTCGACCCAGGCGGCCGCCGAGAACGCCCGGGGCTACTGGCGGATCGGCTACGACGCGGTGAGCATCTCGTGGCCGTCGTCCCCGACGAGCAAGTACTACCGCGGCGACCTCGACGACACGACGGTCCTGGACGTGGCCTCGACGGCGGCCGAGGTGAGCGCGAGGTACGCAGCCGGTCGGTGAGACCCCCGGCCGGGTCGGGCCGTCTCAGGCAGGAGGCGCGGGTCGGTCGGCCGAGGCGCCGTCCGTGAAGCCGGTGGTCACGCCCGAGAGCAGGGAGACGACGCGTCGCGACTCGCGGTCGGACAGGCCGAGGACACCCTCGAGGGCCCCGAGTCGGCCCCCGCCCGCGGCTCGGGCGACGGCGCTGTGCACGGCCTCGGTCAGCTGCAGGTGCTGCCCCCGTCCGTCGCGGGGGTTCGTCCGCCGGACGACGAAGCCGCGGGTCACGAGGCGCGCGACGATGATCGACGCGGCCCCGCTGGTCATGCCGAGATGAGCCGCGACATCCATCGGCCGGGCCGACATGTGGCGGGTCTCGAGCCGGGCGAGGAACTGCACGGTCGTCAGCTCACTGGCCCCGATGCCCAACTTGGACCGCAGGCGGGCCCGGAACAGGGCCTCGGCGTCTTGCAGGGCGTAGATCGCATCGACGACGCGACCCGAGTTGGAGTCGGGATCGTGGACGTAGTCGACGGGGATCGGCGGGGGCTGGCTCATCAGGACCTCTCATGTGGTCCGCGAGCATCCGTCCGGTGACAGAGAACATCCGCAGAAACCCATCGAAGCACATCCGAACGCCCGGGTCGAGGCCCCGCGAGGTCAGCGGAAGCGGGCGGGCACGGGAGGCACGCGCATCCAGGTGGAGCGGTCGGTCCCGGCCTGGTCCACCCAGTCGACGAAGAGGTCCGAGACGGCGGCGAAGCGGGCGACGTCCCCGCGTCGGCAGAGACCCAGGTCGCCGTGACGGGGGAGGGGGCGTCCGACCCGAGCACCGACGGTCCCGTCGACCGGGGTGACGCTCGCCCAGCGCAGGGCGCGGCCTCCCGTGTTCCGCAGGACGAGGCACGTCCCGGCCGGGACGCCCGGGGTCTCCACCACGGTCGGTGCGTCGAGGTAGGTCAAGGTGAAGGGCGATCGGGCGGGCCGGGTCCGGACGGGCCGGGGCACCGGACCGGCCGGTGCCCGCCTCGGGCCGACGGCCGGTGCCGGCCGGGGCCCGAGGACGGTCATCGTCCGGAGCGTGCGGTGAGTCGACGGCGACGGATCGCCGTGACGGCGACGAGTGCGGCGCCGAGCAGCAGGGCCAGGCCGGCACCGATCGCGGGCAATGTGCTGTCCGAACCCGTGTAGGCCAGGTCGCCGCGGGGGCCGTTGCCGTTCCGGTCGGACACGGGGACCACCGGGGTCGGCGGGGTGGTCGCGCCGGGCGGCGTGGTCGTGCCGGGGGGAGTCACGGTGCCGGGAGGGGTGCCGCCCTCGCCCGGGGTCGGCGTGACGACGTCGGCCGGCGTGACCGTGATCGTGTAGTCCGCGGTGTCGGGCGGCGTGGTGCCGTTGTCGGCCGTGATGGTGACGGTGGTGTCACCCGGCGTGGTCGGTGTGCCCGAGATCTCGCCCGTGGTGCCGTTCAGCGTGAGGCCGGCGGGCAGGGTGCCGGTGGTGACGGTGAAGGTCGGGGCCGGGGTGCCGGTCGCCGTGACGGTGAACGAGTAGGGGGTGCCCTCGGTCGCGGTCGTCGGGCTGCCCGACGTGATGGTCGGTGCGACGGTCTCGGACGGGGTGCCGACCGTGGGGCAGGCTTCGGGGACGGTGATGGTGTTCGTGTCGAGGGTCACGGCGCCGGTGCGGGCCAGGAGGCGACCGATGACGGTGGCGCCCGTGGTCGCCGTGATCGACTCCTGGGCGAGGACCGTCCCGCGGAACTGCGCCGCGCTGCCGAGGGTGGCCGAGCTGCCGACCTGCCAGAAGACGTTGCAGGCGCTGGCGCCGCCGGAGAAGGTCATGGTGGTGTTCGAGCCGATGGTCAGGGTGCTGGCGGCCTGGATGACCCAGACCGACTCGGCGCTACCGGCGAAGGCCAGGGAGCCGTTGTCGGTGACCTGCACCGCGCCTCCTGAGTAGACGCCCGGGGTCAGTGACCGGCCGGCCAGGTCGATGACGTTGCTCTCCTGCGGGGTGAGGCTCGCCGCGACGCCGTAGGCGGTGGTGAGATCCTGCTTGGCGAGCTGCGCCGGTTCGTCGTTCACGTGCTGCACGCCCCCGACGATCACGCCGGGTCCGCCGGCGTCGAACCCGACGACCGAGGTGCCCGGGCTGAGGCCCACGTCGCCGTTCACGACGGTGGTCCCGGTGTTCGTGACCGTCGACCCGGCGAGCACGGCGTAGGTCGAGGCCGAGCCGAGGTCGACGGGGCCGTCGATCACGGTCGCGGCGCTCGCGGGCAGGGCCGAGGCCACCGTGAGGGCAGCGGCGACGCCGAGGACGAGCCCCGAACGGGCGAGGAGGGAGGTGGACGTCGAACGGGGCATGGCGCCACCTGACTGAGAAGAGGAGCCACCAGTGCACACGTGTCGGTACGTGCGGGTGTTCCCCGTTACTTGAGGTATACGCGGAACAACCTAATAACACAATGTTTAAAGCAGTTCCTGACAATCTGCCCGGGGTTGTGGGGATCGGGGCACGCCTGGCGTACTACTTGGACACGCCACACCGGTCCTCTTCGGGTGAGGACCGGCCACGACCCATCGGGTGTCGTGCGGCGAGGAGGGCGGCGGCGTTCGGGTACGCGCCCCCTCCGGCCCCGTCGGTCGCGTCGCCTCGGTGACGCGGCCGGCGCAGTGGTGCCTTGTGCCCCGGACTGGGCGTCGACCGGGCCCGTCACGGTCCGTAACGTCGATCCGTGATCCACGAGACCCATCCCGAGCCGGCGGACGCCCCGGCAGTCACCACCGCCCCGACCATCCCGTTCGGGGCCCCCTCCGCCGCCGTCGAGCGACGCATCGCGATCGTCGAGGCGGCCATGCGCGTCTTCACCGAGCACGCCTTCCACGAGGCGTCGTTCGCGCTCGTCGCCGAGGCGGCCGACGTGCCCGTGAAGGTCGTGACCGACGAGTTCACCCACTGGAACGGGCTCGTGCTCGCGACGGTCGACCTCTGGGTCGGTCGCCGCACCCGCCCCCTGCTGCCCCTCGCCCGGACCCACGGCACGATCGCCCTGTTGCGGGCCATCGTCAAGGCCAACGCCGCCGAGCCCGCGCTCATGCGCCTGCTGAGTGCCACGGTCAACGTCGCGGCCACCCCCGGCCATCCGCTCGCCAGGCCCCTGTACGAACAGTGGTTGCAGTTCTACCGGCTGATCCGCACCTCCCTCGCCCAGGACGTGGAGCTCGGGCGCGAGCCCGAGACCATGCAGCCTGCCCGGGGTGCCGAGCAACTGGTCGCCCTGTACGAGGGGCTGCAGCTCCAGTCGATGGTCCGCCGCGAGATGGACGTGCTCGAGTCGTTCGACCGCGCCGTCACCCGTCTGCGCGCCGGATGGGGCTCCGCCTACGTGCCACCGGCCTGGGACCTCGAACTGGTCTGACCCGCCCCTCGACCGGGGAGGACCGGGGCGATCGGGGTACATCTGAGACAGGCTCATGGACATTCCGCGATCGGCGGCGTAGAAAAGACGGCACATCGCGACTCACCAGCGTGATGAGGGGCACGACCCCGACGCCGGAACCCACCAGCCCGGCGTGAA
Organism: Frigoribacterium sp. Leaf415; assembly: GCF_001424645.1. Lineage (NCBI taxonomy): Bacteria > Bacillati > Actinomycetota > Actinomycetes > Micrococcales > Microbacteriaceae > Frigoribacterium > Frigoribacterium sp. Leaf415. The sequence continues at coordinate 4,255 of NZ_LMQR01000002.1, read as the reverse complement.
CTGCGACCGAAGAAGGTGCGCCGTGGATCAGACGGCCGAGACGACGACGAGGCGACCCGCCCCGCTCCGTTTCGCGCGCCTCCTCGGCTTCTCCGGTCTCGCCGCGATCGGCATGGTCGGTCTCGGACTCGCCTTCTCGTCGACGTCGGCCTCGGCCGACGAGGCCCCCTCGTCGCTCCTCGGCGGTGTCACCTCGGCCGTCGGCCAGGTCGCCGGATCGCTCGACGCCCCCGTGGCCGCCGTGGGTCAGACCGCAGGAGGCGCGGTGTCGCAGGTCACGGACGTCGCCGTCCAGGCCACGGCCGTCGCCCCGCCGGTGCAGCACGTCGTCCAGGCCGCCGCCCCCGTGGTGCCGCAGGCCGTCCAGCACGTCACGGCCGTCGCGCCCGTCTCGTCCGTCGTGGCTCCCGTCGCGCAGACCGTGGACCAGGTCGTCGCGGCCGTTCCCGTGGTGTCCGCCGTCACCGGCCCGGCACCCGTCTCGACCGTGACCGACCCGCTGACCGGCGTCGTCGACGGAGGCCTCGCCGCCGTCGGCGACTCGGCGGCGGCCCCCGCTGAGCCGATCGTCCCGCCCGTCGTGCCCGAGGGCGTCACGCCCCGGCCCGGCGTCACGCCTCCCGCGAGCGACGCCCTCACCGGTGCGGCCGCAGACGCCGTCGGGATCGACGCCCTCGGTGCCGACGTCGTCACGGCTGCCTCGGACGCCGACGCGGCGACCGCGGCGACGGACGCGACCGACGCGGTCACCACCCTGCGGGCGCAGATCGCCGCCGGTCCGGCCTCGGCCTCGGACGCGACCACCGTGCCCCTGGCGCCCACCCCGGGCCCCACGCCGCGTCCCGCCGGCGACGACCACGGCACGCCCGCCCTGCCCTCGAGCACCGGCGGCAGCGCGAACGGTCAGGCCTCGGGCGGTGGAGCGGCCGGCGGTGCCGTCGCGCTCGACGCGACCCGCGCCTCCCAGCTTCCCGGACTCGCCGTCTCGGCAGGGTCCGCGGACGGCGACGACGACCTCCCGTCGACGCCTGCGTACGACACCGACTCTTCCCCCGACTGAGGCCGGTCGCGTCGCCCCTGCAGCGCTCCCGCTGCCGGCGACATCAGCGACCTCGCCGCGACCACGCGGCACCACACACCTCATCTCTTGGAGAAGACCATGAACAAGTACGTCTCGAGAGGGCTCATGGGAGCGCTCTTCGTCGGGGGCATCTGGGCCCTCGGAACGACCGCCGCGAACGCGGCGACCACCACCGGTGACGACGGGCTGCTCTCGGGCACCCAGGTCGGCGCCGTCGTCGAGGCCCCGGTCTCGGCCCTCGGCACCGCCGTCAGCGTCCTCGGCGACTCGAGCAGCACGGCCGCGGCACCTGCTGCCCCTGCTGCTGCTCCCGCCGCCCCGGCTGCGGCACCTGCGGCACCTGCGGCACCTGCGGCACCTGCCGCGCCTGCCGCGCCGGTCACGACGACGAGCGGTGACTCGGGAGTGCTCTCGGGCACCCAGGGCATCGTCTCGGTCGACGTGCCCGTCACCGTCGGTGGCAACGCGATCTCGGTGCTCGGCGACTCGGCCGCGGCGGCTCCCGCCCCGGCCCCGGCAGCACCGGTCGCCCCCGCGGCGCCCGCACCGGCCACCACGTCGGGCGACGACTCGATCGGCTCGGGCACCCAGGGCCTGGTCGACGTGACCCTGCCGGTCACGGTCGGCGGCAACGCGATCTCGGTGCTGGGCGACTCGGCCAGCACGGGGACCACGACCGAGGCCCCCGCAGGAGGCGCGACTGACGCCGTTCCCGCCGGCTCGGCCACCGGCACCACCAGTGGTGACGACGGCGTCCTCGGCGGCACGCAGGTCGTGCCGTCGGTGGGGCTGCCCGTAACGGTCGGTGGCAACGCGATCTCGGTGGTCGGCGACAGCAGCACCACCGGTTCGACCACGGCTCCGGCCGTCGGTTCCGGCACCGGTTCGACCACGGATGGTGCCGCCACCAGTGGTGACGACGGCATCCTCGGTGGCACGCAGGTCGTGCCGTCGGTGGGGCTGCCCGTCACGGTCGGCGGTAACGCCGTCTCCGTCATCGGCGACAGCAGCAGCACCGGTTCGACCACGGCTCCGGCTGTCGGTTCCGGCACCGGTTCGACCGCGGATGGTGCCGCCACCAGCGGTGACGAGGGCATCCTCGGCGGTACGCAGGTCGTGCCGTCGGTGGGGCTGCCCGTGACCGTGGGCGGCAACGCGATCTCGGTGGTCGGCGACTCGGCCGGCACGGGAACCACGACCGGCACCGGCACCGGCACCACCGGAACCGGCTCGACCGGTGGCACCACCAGCGGTGACGACGGCATCCTCGGCGGTACCCAGGTCGTGCCGTCGGTGGGGCTGCCCGTGACCGTGGGTGGCAACGCGATCTCGGTGGTCGGCGACTCGGCCAGCACGGGAACCTCGACCGGCACCGGCACCACCGGCACCGGAACCGGCTCGACCGGTGGCACCACCAGCGGTGACGACGGCATCCTCGGCGGCACCCAGATCGTCCCCTCGATCACGCTGCCGATCGACCTGTCGGGCAACGCCGTCTCGGTGATCGGCGACAGCGACGTCACGGACGGGACGACCGGCACCACGCCGACCGACCCCACCACGCCGACCGACCCCACCACGCCGACCGACCCGACCGACCCGACGATCCCCGTCGACCCGGCCGAGCCGTTCGACCCGACCGATCCGGTCGACCCGACGACGCCCACCACCCCGGGTGATGACGGAACCACCACGCCGGACACCGAGGGCATCGACGGCATCGACGGCACCACCGGCTCCGTGCTCGTGACCGCCGCTTCGACCGACCGCAGCGTCCTCGCCTCGGGGACCAGCGCCTCCTCGGCCCTCGCCGCCGACTCGTCGCTCGCCTTCACCGGCGGCGACGCGACGGCCCCGCTCGCGGGTGGCCTGCTGGCCCTGCTGACCGGGCTCGGCCTGCTCGTCGCGGCCCGCCGCCGGACGGCTCGCGCCTGACGGTCACCCCCGTCGCTCGCTTCTGAGCGACTCCACACCGACGGTGCACCGCAGACCTGGTTCAGGGGCCTGCGGTGCATCGCCGCGTCCGGAATCGACGGGCGCCCTCGCGGGTTGCACGACACATGACGTCCGCACCCACCATCGGCATCCTCGGCGCAGGCAAGGTCGGGACCGTCCTCGCCCGCCTCGTCCACGCCGCCGGCCACCCCGTCCTGCTCGCCGGTTCCGGAGACCCCGCACGCATCCGCCTGATCGTCGACGTGATCGCCCCCGGGGCCCGAGCGGTCTGGTCGGCCGAGGCGGCGAGGGAGGCCGACATCGTCGTCCTGGCCCTGCCCCTCGGCAAGCTCGGCTCGGTGCCGGTGGACGCCCTCGCCGGCAAGGTCGTCGTCGACGCCATGAACTACTGGTGGGAGACCGACGGCCTGCGCGACGACCTCTCGGACGTCCGCACCTCGACGAGCGAGCTCGTGCAGCAGCACCTCCCGGAGTCACGCGTCGTGAAGGGCTTCAACCACATGGGCTACCACGACCTCGACGAGGGAGCGCTGCCGGCAGGAGACCCCGGGCGCAGCGCGATCGCCCTGGCGTCCGACGACCTCGAGGCGCTCGACGTCGTCGCGGGTCTCGTGGACGCCATCGGTTTCGATCCCGTCGCCCTGCCCACCCTGGCCGACGGCATCGCGCTCGAGCCGGGATCGCTGGCCTTCGGTGCGGACGTCGGGGCGACCGAAATCCGCGAGACGATCCGCGGCTTCTGGACCTCGCAACGAGGGCTCGCGGTGGCGCGGGCACGAGGCATGACGAGCCCCGCCGACGGGCCCGGCGAGACGGTCGAGGTCACGGCGGGGTAACGAAGTCGATGCGTTCCAATCCTTTTCGGCGACGGTGGCGAACCCTGTACATCCCCACCGGGACCAACAGACAAGGAGCTTCACCATGAACGCCTTCACTCGCAAGCGCATCACGAAAGCCGCCTTCGGCATCGCCGCCTCCGGCGCCCTGATCTTCTCCCTCGCCGCCTGCTCGTCCAACTCGGGCACCGCGACGGACACCTCSTCGACGTCGTCGTCSTCGTCCGAGCCGTCGGCCGCGTCGACGCCCGCCGCGTCGATCGCCGACCTCAGCAACGGCGTCGACACCCAGGTCGCCGTCGACGCGTCCTTCGTCGAAGCCCTCACCAGCCTCGGCCTGACCCCCGGCGTCGTGGGCACCGCGACCTTCACCGACGGAACC